>RFPK01000259.1 GCA_009926195.1 Synechococcaceae bacterium WB4_1_0192
TTGATCTGGGCCTGGCAGGCGGCGGTGGCGGCATCGAGGTCGATCCGGCGCCGCGAGGGCGGCGGTGGGATTGGCGTGCCGATGCGGATGTGAACCGGTACGAGTCGGGCGCGGCGCGAGCCGGTGCCCCAGGCGCGGTGGCTGTTGATGATCGCCACCGGCAGCAGCGGTACGCCGGCCCGGGCCGCCAGCAGGGCGGCGCCGGGTTGGGGATTGTTGACGCGGCCATCGACCTGGCGGGTGCCGTCGATGAACACACCCGTGGCCCAGCCCTGTTCCAGGCGGTCGGTGGCGGTGCGGATCGCTTCGCGGTCGCTGGCGCCGCGAGCGACCGGGTAGGCGCCGCAGGCGCGGATGATCGGCCCCAGCAGCGGCACCCGGAACAGCTCGGCCTTGGCCATGAACGCCACCGGCCGGCCCAGGGCGTGGCCGAGCAGCGGTGGGTCGAGGTGGGAGCCGTGGTTGGCCACCACCACCAGCGCCCCTTCCATCGGCACGTTGGCGTTGCCGGCGGTACGGCCGCGGAACAGCAGCCGGTACACCGGGAAGACCAGCAGGTAGCTCACCAGCCGATACGTCAGGCTCGGTTTCGGCGTGCGCAGCAGGGCCGGTGGTTCGGCCGGCCGGCGGCGGCGGCGCAGCACCCGCTTCACGGCCTGGACGGGACGGTTCACAGCCCCAGGTCCGCGGCGGTGGCGATCTGGCTGGGGCTGACCCCGTTGCAACCGCGTTTGATCAGCCCGCTGAGCACATTGCCTGGGCCGATCTCCACGGCCGTGCTGATGCCATCGCTCGTGAAGCGTTGCATCGTTTCACGCCAGCGCACGCCGGTGGTCATCTGGCTGCGCAGGCGGGCCTTGAGGGCGGCACCGCTGGTTTCCGGAGTGGGATCGGTGTTGCTCAGCACCGGGATGGTGGCATCGGCGAAGGGCACCGCCTCCAGTTCAGCGGCGAAGGCATCGGCGGCCTGCTGCACCTGACCTGCGAGTTGTACAAGAAGGCGGCCAACGTCAATGTTCTGCATGTGCCTTACAAAGGCACCAGGGCCGGCTGGGTGTTGCGGGTGTCGTTGAGGTCGCTCAGTTCGCCCTCGGCCTCACCGGCGCAGATCGCCAGCAGGTCGCGGCCCAGCAGCGCCGATGCCGCTGCAAAACGCTCGCGGGCACCGGGCAGGTCCAGCACCCCGGCGGCCATGCCCGGCTTCTGCGAACCCTGTCCGGGAAAGACCCAGGCGATAGCCATGCCGGCCGCACTCACACGTCGGGGTGGAGATTACGCGGCGCCCTGCTGGGCCGGTCCGGCTGGTCAGGCGTTCAGCGGCGGGGGCCGGCCCAGCGCAGCAGGGCACCACCCCAGCTCAGACCCGCCCCGAAGCCGCTGCTGGCGATCAGGTGCCCTGGCTGAATGCGGCCATCCTTCACGGCTTCATCGAGCATCAGCGGGATCGTGGCGGCGGAGGTATTGCCGTAGCTGGCCAGGTTGCTGAGCACCCGCTCGTGGGGAATCGCGAAGCGATCGGCCACGGCATCGAGGATGCGCTGGTTGGCCTGGTGCAGCAGCAGCCAGTCGAGCTGGCTGGCCTCGGTGCCGCTGCTCTCCAGCAGTTCCTTGAGCACCGCCGGCACTTCCCGCACCGCGAACTTGTAGACCTCCTGGCCGTTCATGCGCAGCGGCGCGAAGCCGCCCACCTGGGCGCTCACGCCGCCGAGCACGCTGTGATGCGCGTCGGTCTGGGCCAGGGTCAGGCAGCCGTTGCGGCTGCCGTCGGAGCGCATGCGGAAGCCCAGCAGGCCGTCCTCGGCATCGGGGCAGGCTTCCACCGCCACGGCGGCCGCGGCGTCGCCGAACAGCACGCAGGTGGTGCGGTCGTCCCAGTCGACCCAGCGGCTCAGCTGGTCGGCGCCGATGACCAGGGCGCGGCGCATGGCACCGCTGCGCAGGTACTGGCCGGCGGTGATCAGGGCGAACAGGAAGCCGCTGCAGGCGGCGGTGAGGTCGAAGGCCACGGCGTTGCGGGCCCCCAGGGCCCCCTGCACCCGCGGTGCCGTGCCGAACAGGTCATCCGGGCTTGAGGTGGCCATCAGGATCAGGTCGAGATCCTCGGCCTGCCAGCCGGCGTGGGCCAGGGCTGCTTCCGCGGCCCGGGTGGCCAGCACGGTGAGCGGCTCATCGAGAGCGCAGATCCGCCGTGCACCGATGCCGGTGCGGGTGCGGATCCATTCGTCGCTGGTGTCGACCCGCTCGCTCAGCTGCTGGTTGCTGACGCTGAGCGCCGGTACGGCGCTGCCACAACCCACCAAAGCCATGCCGTAGCTGCTCATCCGGCCCAGCACCACGGGTTCAGCCCACAGGTGGGGTCAGTCAACCACAGGCAACGGCAGCGCCGGTCCCATCGCTGAGGCGGTGCAGGTCGTCCATGACACCGTGGCTGGCGGCGGAGTGGGCCAGGCGCAGGGCGCTGACCACGGACAGGGCCCGGCTGCTGCCGTGGCCGATCACGCAGACCCCATCGACCCCCAGCAGCAGGGCGCCACCGTGTTCGGCGTGGTCCAGGCGCTTCTTGATGCGGCGCAGGTTGCTGATCAGGAAGGCGGAGCCCACCTTGCCTCGGCGGCCGCGCGGCAGCTCGGCCTTGAGCACGTCCAGCAGCACGCTGCCCACCGATTCGAGGAACTTCAGCAGCACGTTGCCGGTGAAGCCATCGCAGACCACCACATCGAACTCACCCGAGAGCACATCGCGGCCTTCGCAGTTGCCGGCGAAGTGGAAACGCTGCTCCGCCGCCATCAGCGGGTAGGTCTTGAGGGCCAGATCGTTGCCCTTGCACTCCTCCTCGCCGATGTTCAGCAGGCCGATGCGCGGTTCGCGCACCTGCAGCACGTCGCGGCTGTAGATGTTGCCGAGCAGGGCCCACTGGTGGAGGTAGGCCGGCTTGGCGTCCATGTTGGCGCCCACATCGAGCACCAGCACCTGCTGTTCAGGGTCCTTGGTGGGGAACAGGGCGCCGATGGCGGG
>RFPK01000260.1 GCA_009926195.1 Synechococcaceae bacterium WB4_1_0192
GGCCGGAGGCGCCGGTGCGGCCGGTGCGGGTGGGAGCCCTGCGGCCGGGCGATCAGCTGCGGCTGCTGCCCGGCGATCGCGTGCCCGTGGATGGCCGCGTGCTGGCGGGCTGCTCGGCGCTGGATGTGTCGAGCCTCACGGGCGAACCGCTGCCGCTGCAGGCCAGCCCCGGCATGGACCTGGCGGCCGGCAGCCTGAATCTGGAGGCGCCGCTCACCCTCGAGGTGCTGCGCCCCGGCCATGCCAGCGCTGTGGCGCGGATCATCGGGTTGGTGGAGCAGGCCCAGGCCCGCAAGGCGCCGATCCAGGGCCTGGCGGATCGGGTGGCGGGGCGTTTCAGCGTGGCGGTGCTGCTGCTGGCCCTGGCCACGCTGCTGTTCTGGTGGCTCTGGGGCGCGCAGCGCTGGCCCCAGGTGCTGGCGGCAGCGCCCGCCCACGGTGTCCACGCCGTCCATGCCGCTCACCACACCCTCGGTGCCGGCGCCGCCAGCCCCTTCGCCCTCGCCCTGCAATTGGCGATCGCCGTGCTGGTGGTGGCCTGCCCCTGCGCCCTCGGCCTGGCCACCCCCACCGCCATCAGCGTCGCCAGCGGTCGCGCCGCCAGGGCGGGCGTGCTGTTCCGTGGTGGCGATGTGATTGAAGCGGCAGCCGGCCTGCGCACCGTGCTGTTCGACAAGACCGGCACCCTCACCCTCGGACGCCCGCAGCTCTGTGCCGTTCAGCCGGTGGAGGATGCGGCTCTGCCGGGAGGCAGCGCACGACTGATTCAGCTGGCCGCCAGCCTGGAGGCCCAGACCCGTCACCCCCTCGCCCACGCCCTGTTGCAGCGGGCCCAGGAGCTGGAACTGTCGCTCCTGCCGCTGGAGCAGGCCGCCACCCATCCCGGCGATGGCGTCAGCGCTGTGATCGAGGGGGTGCTCTGGCGGCTGGGACGGCCCGCCTGGCTGCAGGCCGAGGCCGTGCCCCTGCCGGCACCACAGCTCCAGTGGCTGGCGGAGTGGGAGCGGCAGGGGGCCACCCCACTGGCTCTTGCCGCCGGCCCGCAGCTGCTGGGGGTGCTGGCCGTGCGCGATCAGCCCCGCCAGGAGGCCGCTGCCACCGTTGCAGCGTTGGCGGCCCAAGGGCTGCGGCTCGGCCTGCTCAGCGGCGACCGCCAGGGGCCGGTGCAGCGGCTGGGTGCGGAGCTGGGGCTGCGGCCTGAGCAGCTGGCCTGGGAGCTGCTGCCGCAGCAGAAGCTGGCGCGCATCGAGCTCGCCCGCCGTGATGGCGCCGTGGCGATGGTCGGCGACGGCATCAACGACGCCCCGGCCCTGGCGGCGGCCGATGTGGGCATCGCCGTGGGAACCGGCACCCAGATCGCCATGGATGCCGCCGATCTGGTGGTGCTCGGCGATCGGCTGGAGGCGATTCCCCAGGCGCTGCAGCTGGCCCGGCGCACAATGGCCACAGCCCGAGCCAACCTGGCCTGGGCGTTCGGCTACAACCTGGTGGTGCTGCCGATTGCCGCGGGGGCCCTGCTGCCCGGTTTCGGTGTGCTGCTTTCCCCTCCGTTGGCGGCGCTGTTGATGGCCATGAGTTCGCTCACCGTCGTGGTGAACGCCCTGTTGCTGGGTCGTGATGGCTGAGCGCGGCTGCTTCCTGGTGCTCGAGGGCATCGATGGCTGCGGTAAGACCACGCAGCTGGAGCGCCTCCGGGCCTGGCTGCCGAGCAGTGGGTTGATGCCCCCCGGCGCCGAGCTGGTGGTCACCCGCGAGCCGGGCGGTACCGGCCTGGGCCTGGCCCTGCGCCAGCTGCTGTTGCATCCCCCCGGCGATGCGGCCCCCGGCAGCACTGCCGAGTTGCTCCTCTATGCCGCGGATCGCGCTCAGCATGTGCAGCAGTGCATCGCTCCGGCCCTGGCAGCCGGCCATTGGGTGCTGAGCGATCGCTTCAGCGGTTCCACCGCCGCTTATCAGGGCCATGGCCGCGGCCTGCCGCTGGCCCTGATCGATCAGCTGGCTGCCATTGCCACCGGCGGTCTGCGCCCCGATCTCACCCTGCTGCTGGAGCTGCCGCTGGCGGAGGCGCTGCGCCGCCGTGGCGCGCGCCCGGCCGATCGCATCGAGGCTGGCGGCGACGCCTTTCTGCAGCGGGTCTGCGCGGGCTTCAGCACCCTGGCGCATCAGCAGGGCTGGTGCCGCATCGATGCCGGCCAGTCGCTGGAGGCGGTGACGGCTGCGATCCAGGCCGCGATCGAGGATGCCCTCGCCGGTGATGGATGTCCTCTCGCTCCGCAGGCCCATGGCTGAGCTCTTCAGCGGGCTGCTGGGCCAGCCCCAGGCGATCGCCCTGCTGGAGGCGGCCCTGCACCAGCAGCGCCTGGCGCCGGCCTACCTGTTCAGCGGTCCTGATGGGGTCGGCCGACGGCTTGCGGCGCTGCGTTTTCTGGAGGGGGTGGTCGCCGGACCGGAGGGGGCACCGGCGGTGCGGCGCCGCCTGCAGGAGGGCAACCACCCCGATCTGCTCTGGGTGGAGCCCACCTACAGCGACAAGGGCCAGCTGGTGCCCGCGTCCCAGGCTGCGGCCGCTGGCGTGAGCCGTAAGGCGCCGCCGCAGCTGCGGCTGGAGCAGGTGCGGGCGGTGTCGCAGTTCCTGGCGCGGCGGCCGGTGGAGGCGCCCCGCTGCCTGGTGGTGATCGAGGCGGTGGAGGCGATGGCCGAGGGGGCCGCCAATGCCCTGCTCAAGACCCTCGAGGAACCCGGCGATGGATTGCTGATCCTGCTGAGTGCCGCGCCCGATCGCCTGCTCAGCACGATCCGCTCCCGCTGCCAGACCATTCCCTTCGCCCGCCTGGCACCGCCGCTGCTGCGGCAGGTGCTGGCTGATCAGCCGGCCCCCAGCGGCGACGATCCGCCGGAGCTGCTGGAGCTGGCCGCCGGTTCGCCGGGTGCGCTGCTGCTGCACCGCCAGCAGTGGGAGGCCCTGCCTGAAGGCCTGGCTGAGCGCTGCGCGGCCCTGGCTGCGGCCTC
>RFPK01000027.1 GCA_009926195.1 Synechococcaceae bacterium WB4_1_0192
GGCAAAACACCAGCGCAGCCACCCTTGCGCCTCGGGGGCAAAGGCGTTGCCAGGGGCCAGGCCCAGCCCTGCTTCGGCCACCAGGCGCTTGGCCACCGCCAGCGAATCCTGCGCCTGGGCCAGCCTGAAAAAGGCGTACATGCCGCCCAAGGGGCTGGCCACCTCCACGCCCGGCAATTGCGCCAGGGCCGGCACCAGCGTGTCGCGGCAGGCCCGCAGATGCTCGACCACGCGCGGGGTGATTTCGGCCGCACGCTCGAGCGCCACCACCCCGGCCCGTTGGGTGAAGACCGGGGCACAGGAGGTGTTGTATTCGATCAATTTGCCCATCGGTTCGATCATGGCCGGCGGCATCACCAGCCAGCCCAGTCGCCAGCCGGTCATCAGAAAACTCTTGGAGAAGCTGTGGGCCACCACCAGGCGGTCGTCCGGTTCGGCCTCGTCCAGAAAGCTGGGGGCACAGCCATTGGGGGTGGGACCGTAGTAGAGGTTTTCATACACCTCGTCGGCCAGGATCCAGGTGCCGGTGCGACGGCAGTGCGCCAGCAAGACGCCCTGCTCTTCGCGGGTCAGGGTCCAGCCGGTGGGGTTGTTGGGCGCGTTGACCACCAGCAAACGGGTGCGCGGGGTGATGGCCTCCAGGAGTTCAGACAGGTCCAGCGACCAGGCCCCCTGGCGGGGCCGCAGCGAGACCGTGCGCACCTGCGCGCCCAGAATGCCGGGCTGCGCCGTCAGATTGGGCCACACCGGCGTGACCGCCACCACCTCGTCACCCGCGTCGAGCAGCGCCTGCATGGCCAGCATCAGGGCGTTCACGCCGCCCGAGGTCACGGCCACGCGTGGCACATCGATGGCTCGCGCGGGCTCATGGGCAGCATGGCGCTGGGTCATGGTGTGGGCAATGGCTGCGCGCAAGGCGGGCAGGCCCAGGTTGTGCGCATAAAACGTCTCGCCCTGCTGCAACGAGTCGATCGCGGCCTGACGCACAAACGACGGCGTCACCTCGTCGCTCTCGCCAAACCAAAAGGCCAACACATCGGTTCGGCCCAGGCCGGCGTTGGCCACCTCGCGGATCTTCGAGGCCTCCAGGTCCAGAATGGCTTGTCTCATGGAAACAGTGTATCGGGCCTGACGTGTCGTGTGCCGCGTGTCGTGTGCCATGTGTCGTGGGCTGGCGCGCCCACCGGGGGCATGAGCACTCAGGGCCGTGACATGCGACAGGTGCTCGGTTGCTCGGCCTGTTTGGCGCTCAGGGTTCTCACCACCTTGAAGCCGTACCCCGAGCCTTCCACATCAAATGGCACGCCCGGCGAACCCTGGCGTTGCATCACCCCCACCATCAAGGGTTGCTGGAACTGATGGTCCTGCGCGCGCATCTGCCCGGCCTGTCCGCCCCACTGCACGCGCGCAGTCTCCAGGGCTCGGGCCACTGCCACGGCGTCCGTGCTGCCCGCGGTTTCCATCGCCTGCACCAAGGCCTCGATCATGAGTTGCATGCGCAGGTGCAGGTAGTCGTCTGCCGGGGCAGGAAAGCGTTGGCGAAAGGCCTGGTAGACCTTGCGTGACTCGGGGTTGACCGCATTGCTCATCCAGTCCGCCACGGCCACCACACGGTCCACCCCCGCGTCGCCCATGGCAGCGGGTGCTCCCAGGGCATTGCCATAGAAGGTGTAGAAGCGACCTTCAAAGCCCACTTCGCGTGCGGCCTTGACCAACAGTGTCAGGTCTTGCCCCCAGTTGCCGGTGATCACCGCTTGGGCACCGCTGGCCTTGATCTTGGTGAGGTAGGGCAAAAAATCTTTCACACGCCCCACCGGGTGCAACTCTTCACCGACGATCTGTATGTCAGGACGCAATTCGTTCAACTGCACCCGCGCTTGTTTCACCACCGACTGACCAAAGCTGTAGTCCTGGCCGATGAGGAACACTCGTTGCAAGGCACGGTCTTCGCGCAACACCGACATCAGGGCAGACAAGCGCATGTCGGCATGCGCATCGAAGCGAAAATGCCAGAAGCTGCAACGCTCATTGGTGAGCGAAGGCTCTACCGCCGAGTAATTGAGAAAGAGGGCGCGTCGCTCGGGTTCGCGTTCGTTGTGTTTGCTCAGGGCATCCACCAGGGCCAGTGCAATAGAGGAACTGTTGCCTTGCAACACAAAGCGCGAGCCCCCATCAAGCGCCACCTTCAAGGCCGACAGCGACTCTTCCAGACTGCCCTTGTTGTCGATGCGCTGCAAGGCCAAGGGCCGCGCCCCGCTGGCCAAACGAACACCCCCGCGTTGGTTCACGCGCTCGATGGCCCACACCAGATTGCGGTGCACCGCTTCACCGGTGTTGGCAAAAGGCCCACTCAAACTTTCCACAAAAGCCAGCGTGATGGGCGCCGCATTAGCCACCGACGCCGATGAAGACGACGCCCCCACCACCCCACACAAGACACCTGCCACACACGCCAGCGCGCGGCGATATAGGGCGCGCTTGCACCCATTCAAGGGCTGCACGATCAAAATAAAAACACGCATCAACAGCACACCATCTCTTGAAAACCTGCCAGCCAGGGTCTAACTCCAGGACATGCGGCATCCACCAAGGCCGCGCAGTTTAACCTCAGGAGTTCATCATGTTGTTTGCCCCTCTCGCGCCCATCGGCTCTTACGCACGCCACGGTTCACGCCGTCCGTCCCTGCATTCGTTTGAACGTTTTCTGGACGAGGTGATGCGCGTACCCTCCCAAAGCGGTCAGTCGTTGCAACAAGACGAGAAGGCCTACACCTTGCGTTTTGACATGCCCGGCATTTCACGCGAGCAACTCAAGGTCCAGATCGAAGACGCCGTGGTGCGCATCGACACGGTGCGGCGGGTGGTGAACCCCCTCGGCGGCCTGTTCGGCTCCGGCCCCTCGATCCAGCAGCAGCAGGGCCAGGGCTCCGGCTTCATCACCCGCTCCGATGGGGTGATCCTGACCAACGCCCACGTGGTTGAGGGGGCCAGCGAGGTCGATGTCACCCTGCCGGATGGCCGCAGCTTCAGCGGCAAGGTGCTCGGCGCGGATCCGGTCACGGATGTGGCGGTGGTGAAGGTAGCGGCCACGGGACTGCCGGTGGCCCCCCTGGGCGATTCGGCCACGGTGCGTCCGGGGGAATGGGCAATCGCGATCGGTAACCCCCTCGGCCTCGACAACACGGTCACCGCCGGCATCATCAGTGCCGTGCAGCGCACCAATGCCGTCGGCGAGGGGCAGCGGGTGCCCTACCTCCAGACCGATGCCGCCGTGAACCCCGGCAACAGCGGCGGTCCGCTGATCAACGATCGCGGCCAGGTGATCGGTATCAACACCGCCATCCGCAAGGCGCCGGGCGCGGGCCTGAGCTTCGCGATCCCGATCAATCTCGGTCGCCAGATCGCCGCCCAGATCCTGGAGCGGGGGCGCGCCTCGCATCCCTACATCGGCGTGCGCCTGCAGGCGCTCACCCCCCAGCTGGCCCGTGAGGTCAATGCCACCGATGCCGAATGCCGCCTGCCCGAGATCAACGGTGTGGTGGTGGTCGAGGTGTTGCCCGGCAGCCCCGCCGCTCGTGGCGGCATCCGCGCCTGCGATCTGATCGAGCGGGTGGGTGATATCGCCGTCGACAACCCCTCGGAGGTCCAGGTGGCGGTTGATCAGGGACGCGTCGGCCAGAGCCTGCGCGTGCAGGTGCAGCGCGGCAACCGCGAGCTGCAACTGGAGTTGCGGCCAGCTGAGCTGCCCCGTCAGAACTGATGGGGCAGCGGCTGGTCGTCCTGGCCCGTTGGCCCGCCCCGGGTCGCTGCAAGCGACGCCTGGCGGCCAGCTGCGGCTCCTCTGCCGCTGCGGCCGTCCAGCGCGCCCTCACCGCTCACACCCTCGCCGTGGCCCGTCATGCGGCCCGCCGCTGCGGTGCCCGGCTGGAGCTGGTGATCGATGGGCTGGGCCCGCGGGCTCGTCGGCGCTGGGCGCGGCAGCTCGAGGTTGATCACAGCAGCGCCCAGGGGGGGGGTGGCCTCGGCTGTCGCATGCAGCGCCAGCTGCGGCGTGCCTTCGGCGCCGGAGCTTCGCAGGTGGTGCTGATCGGCACCGATCTGCCCGGCCTGGAGGGTGCCGACCTGCAGGAGGCCTTCAGCGCCCTGGCCGAGCGGCCGCTCGTGCTCGGCCCGGCCAGCGACGGCGGCTACTGGTTGATCGGCTTCAACCGCGTCGGCTTCAGCCGCGCCGGCATCCAGTTGATGAGCGGCATCCCCTGGGGCACGGACGCCGTCCTGCCCCTCACGCTGGCCCGGGCTGAGGCCCTCGCATTGCCGGCGGCGCTGTTGCGCCGGCAGAGCGATCTCGATCGCCAGCACGACCTGCGGCCCTGGCTGGGGTCGCCTGTGCTGGTCGGGAGCCGTTGAGCATGGCCCCATGCCTGGCGGTGGTGATCCCGGCCCTGGAGGAGGCGGCCCGCTTGCCCTCGCTGCTGGCGGATCTGGCCGCTGCACCGCCGGGGTTGATCGCCGAGCGGGTGGTGGTGGATGGCGGCAGCCGTGACCGCAGCGACCGCGTTGCCCAGCTCGCCGGAGCCCGGTTGATCCGCAGCACCGCAGGCCGGGGCGTGCAGCTGCAGCGCGGGATTGCCGCCACGACGGCCCCCTGGCTGCTGCTGCTGCACGCCGACGCGCGCCTGCAGCCCGGTTGGGCGCAGGCCGTGGCGGTCGCGATCGCCCCACCACCAGCCGGATCGCCGGCCGTTGATGCCGCCTGGTGCTTCGATCTGGCCGTGGCCGCCGCCGGCCTGAACCTGCGCCTGTTGGAGCTGGCGGTGGCCTGCCGCACCCGCCTGCGCCATCTCCCCTATGGCGATCAGGGCCTGCTGCTGCCCCGTCGCTTGCTGGAGGCCTGTGGCGGCGTGGCGCCCCTGCCGCTGATGGAGGACCTCGACCTGGTGCTGCGACTGCGCCGGCTGGCGCCCCTGCGCTGCCTCGGGGTGTCGCTGCGGGTGGATGGGCGCCGCTGGCAGCGCCATGGCGTGCTCGCCTGCGCCTGGCGCAACGCCAGGCTGCGCCAGGCCTGGCGGCGAGGATGCTCCGCCGACACACTGGCCCGGCTCTATTACGGCGATCGCCCCGCTCAGGGGGAGTACCAGAAGGCGCAGCGGCGGTTCTGGGGTTCCAGCTCCCAGCCCTGATCCGCGTAGAAGCGAACCACGTCCGGATCGGCGAACAGGCTCACCCGCTCCACCTGCATCGCCCGCAGCTGATCGAGCACAAAAGCCATCAGCTGTCGCCCCAGTCCTGCTCCCTGATAGAGCGGATGCACCGCTACATCCCAGACGGTGGCTTCGATCACACCATCGCCGGTGCAGCGGGCGAAGCCCACCAGCCGCGGCAGCCGTGGATCGTGGCGCCACAGGCCCACCACCAGCAGGCTGTGCTGCAGGGCCTTGCGCACCCGCCGCACCGGCCGTCGGCTCCAGCCCACGGCATCGCAGAGCTGCTCGAGTTCGTACAGATCGATCTCCCGATCCGGGCTCAGCACCAGATTCAGCTGCGTGCTCGGGGTGGTGCACAGCCGATGCTCCGGACCGTAGAGCTCAACGAGGTTGTCGCGGTCGATGGCGGCCGAGGTTTGCAACGACACGATCCTGCCCCACAGCGGCCGCAACTGGTGCAGGCTGGGTGTGCGTTCCTGCCACCATCCGTTCTGAGCCGATCGCCTCTGCTGGTCTGTGTGCATGGCTGGCTCCTCTCCGGCCGCCTGTGGCAGCCGCTGGCCCAGCGGCTGGAGCCGCGCTGGCACCTCTGGACCCCCGACCTGCCCGGCTTCGGGGCGGAGCCGCGTCCGCGGGGGCTGCAGCCCAGCCTGGCGAGCTACGGCCGCTGGCTGGCCGATGCCGCCCGTCAGCGGGCCGATGGCCGTCCGCTGGTGCTGATCGGTCATTCCCTTGGCGGCAGCCTGGCGCTCCATGCAGCGGTCGAGCTGGGCGAGCAGCTGGTGGGGGTGGTGCAGGTGTCGGCCGGTGGTGGGGTCTACCAGCCGCGCCCGTTCCAGATGGTCCGCCGCGGTGGTGCTGCCTTCCTGCGCTGGCGGCCGGGCTGGCTCGCCCAGCTGCCCGGCACCGCCGCCATCCGCAGCCCGCTGCAGGCCGATCTGCGGGCTGCCCGCGGTCTGCTGGCCTGCAGCATGCAGCGGGGTGCGGTGCGCCGCCTGCCGGCGATGGTGGCGGCCCTTGAGGTGCCGAGCCTGTGGATCGCCGGTGGCCGCGACACGGTGATGGAGGCCCGCTACGTGCGCCACCTGGCCGGCTACAGCCCAGACCATCGCTTCGAACTGCTGGAGGGTCAGGGCCATCTGCCGATGCGCAGTGCCCCCGATCTGCTGGCTCCTCTGATCAGTGACTGGCTGGAGGAGCTGCAGCTGCCCGACCGCCGCGATGAGCAGACCACCGTGTCAGCTGGCGCGGCTCAGAGCCTGGCCAGCCCGCGCTCCTGGAGCTCCGCCAACTGTGCATAGAGGCCGCCGGCCGCCCGCAGGGCGGTGTGGGTGCCTTGCTCGATCAAACGGCCGCGCCGCAGCACCAGGATCCGATCGGCGGCTTCGACGGTCGCCAGGCGGTGGGCAATCACGATCGCGGTGCGCTGGCGCAGCAGCCGATCCAGATCGCGCTGCAGGGTGGCCTCGGTGGAGGGATCGAGGAAGGCCGTGGCCTCATCCATCACCAGCACCGAGGGCTCGCGGATCGCTACCCGTGCCACCGCCAGCAGCTGGCGCTCCCCGGAGGAGAGGTTGCCGCCCCGTTCGCGCAGCTCGCTGGATAGGCCGTTGGGCAGACGCTCGAGCAGCGGTTCGAGCCCCAGCTCGCGGCAGAGCTGCTGCAGGGCGCTGTCGTCGATATCGGCGTCGAGACGCAGGTTGTCGGCCACATTGCCGCTGAACAGGAAGGTGTCCTGCAGCACCACGCCGAGCCGGTGGCGCAGGGTGGCGATCGGCAGCTCACGGATGTCGATGCCATCGAGCAGGATCCGGCCCTGCTGCGGTTCGTAGAGACGGCAGAGCAGGCGGATCACGGTGGTCTTGCCGGAGCCGGTCGGGCCCACCAGGGCCACGTGCTCACCTGGAGCGATGCGGAAGGAGAGGTCGGAGAGGATCGGTTCGTCGTCGCGGTAGGCGAACGAGACGTTCTCGAAGATCACCTCACCGGCACTGCTGCGCAGCGCGCCGCTGGCCCGGGCTGCGGTGGAGCGCTCCTCGTTGCTCAGCTCGCGGATCTCGATCGGCTCCTCCAGCAGTTCACCGATCCGCTCCACGGCCGTCAGGCCGCCCTGGATCTGGGTGAAGCGCTCCGCCAGCTGGCGCAGTGGATCAAAAAGGCGCTGGGAATAGAGGATGAAGGTGGTCAGGGTGCCGAGTCCCATCACCTCGGTGGTCACCATCCAGCCACCGAGCGCGAGAACGGCGGCGATCGCCGCCAGCGACACCCATTCGATCAGGGCGGAGATGGAGGAGTCGTAGAGGATCGTGCCGGTGACGGCGCGGCGATAGGCGGCGGTGGTGCGGGCGAAGCGGGCGCTGTTGTAGGCCTCACGCCGGAACATCTGCACCACGTCCAGGCCCTGCAGGTTCTCCTGCAGATCGGCGTTGAGCTGGCCCAGCTCCTCGCGGACGCGGTAATTGGCCTTGCGGTAGCGCTTCTGCAGCCACAGCATGGTCAGCGTCACCGGCACCTGCGAGGCCAGCAACAGGCCTCCCAGGCGCGGTTCGATCGCGATCATCGTGCCGGCGATCACCAGCAGGGTGACCAGATCCGCCAGCAGGCCCACGGCGCCGCTGCCGAACACCTCGGCCAGGGCGTCCACGTCGCTGGTCAGGCGGGTGAGCAGCTTGCCGACAGGTGTGCGGTCGTGGAAACGCAGCGACAGATCCAGCGCATGGGCGAACAGGTCGTCGCGGATGCGGGCCGTCAGGCGTTGCCCTACAGCCTGCACGTTGAAGCTCTGCAGCCCCTGCAGACTCAGTCGCACGAGCACCGCCGCCAGCAGCAGCAGCACCAGGGTGTTGAGCTGACCGCTGAGGGTCATCCCCTCCAGCCAGGGCAGCACCGGTTCCTTGCGCAGGGCGGAGATGGCCTGCCCCACCAGCAGCGGCTGGACCGCGGCCGCCCCGGCCACCGGAATCAGCAGCACCAGGGTGAGCAGCAGCCGGCGGCGGTCGCGGCCCAGATACGGAATCAGCCGCAGCAGCCGCTGGCGATCAAGGGCAGCCATCAGGCGGGGTTGGGGCTGGAGGCCGTAGCGGAGGTCGAGCTGACCGCAGCGATCCGGTCGACGATGGCCTGGAGCTCGCCGTCATCCAGGCGCAGGGCCAGCGGGTGACCCACCAACCGGGCGGTGGAGTGGAACAGATCCTCAATGGCGATCAGGCCGTTCTCCACCAGGGTGCGGCCGGTGGCCACCAGATCCACGATCGCCTCGCTCATGCCGGTGATCGGCCCCAGCTCCACGGAACCGGCCAGGTGGATCAGCTCGACCGGCAGATCGAGCGCGTCGAAGTACGCCTCGGCGCAGCGGGTGAACTTGCTGGCGATGCGGCAGTGGGCGGGAAGGTCGGCGGCGCGGCGGTAGGGGCTCGAGGCCTTCACCGCCACGCTCATGCGGCAGCCACCGAAGCCGAGGTCCACCAGCTGCGCCACGGGCAGCTGGTGCTCGCGCAGCACGTCGTAGCCCACGACCCCGAGCTGCGCCTGGCCATAGGCCACGTACACCGGGACATCGGCGTTGCGCACCAGCAGGGCGCGGGCGCGACCGCAGGTGCTCGGCACCATCAGCTGGCGGTTGCCTGGTTCGAGCACGGCGGCGAAGTCGAGGCCGGCCGCTGCGAAGCGCGCCACCGAATCCTTGAGCAGGGCTCCCTTGGCCAGGGCGACGGTGATCATGGGGGCAAACCTGAACCGGGACTTTAACGATGCGGCAGTCCGCCCAGGAGCCTGGCCCGGCGTCCATCCAACCGCTGCAGGCGGCAGCGAGGGTGTCGCTGATTCCGGTGCTCAACGACAACTACGTCTTTGTGCTGCACGGTGAAGGACCGGGGCCGGCGGCGGTTGTGGATCCGGCGGTGGCGGAGCCGGTGATCGCCTGGCTGGAGGCCCGCGGCCTGGAGCTGGTGGCCGTGCTGCACACCCATCACCACCACGACCACATTGGCGGTACCCCGGCCTTGCTGCAGCGCTGGCCTGCTGCCCGGGTGATCGCCAGTGCCGCCGATCACGACCGCATTCCCTTCCAGACCGATCCGGTCAGCGGTGGTGATCAGCTGGAGTTGCTGGGGCGCAGTGTGCAGGTGCTGGCGGTTCCAGCCCACACCGCCCAGCACATCGCGTTTCACCTGCCGGCCCAGCCGGACGCTCCGGCGGGCGACGCCAGCTGCGGCGATCTCTTCTGCGGTGACACCCTCTTCGGTGCGGGTTGCGGTCGCCTGTTCGAGGGCACGCCGGAGCAGATGCATCACGCCCTTCGGACCCTCACCGCCCTGCCGCTCGCGACGCGCGTGTGGTGCGCCCATGAGTACACCGCAGCCAACCTGCGCTGGGCGACGCAGCAGTTCCCGGACGATGCCGCCATCGCTGAGCGGCTGGCGGCCGTGCGCCGGCTGCGCGCCGCTGGTCAACCGACGATCCCGAGCACGGTGGCCCTGGAGCGGGCCACCAATCCCTTCGTCCGGGCCGCCGATGCGGCGGAGCTGGGCCGTCTGCGCGCTCAGAAGGACCTCTGGCGCGGCTGAGCTGGGCTCGAGCCGATCTGCTCAGAGCACTTGCGGGATCTCGCTGGCGGCGCGCAGGGCGAGCCCACCCGGGAACAGGCGGGCCGGTTCGCCCGGGCGCAGGCGCAGCCGGCAGCGTTGGCCGCGGCTGTAGTCGGCTGAAAGCGGCAGTCGCAACCGCAGTCGCAGCTCGCCGCACTGCACCTGATACAGCCATTCGCGGCCCAGAAATTCCCGGCCGATCACCCAGGCCGCGGCGTTGTCGTCCGGGAACAGCTCCAGACCCCGCGGGTTGACGAGCACCTGCAGCGGTTGATCCGGTTCGAGGCGTGGCACCGCCGGACTGGTCTCCGGCTCCAGCAGGCCGAGCTCCGTGGCCAGGCGCGTGCCCTGCCAGTTGGCAGGCAGCAGGTTGCCCTGCAGCACGAAGCGACCGACGAATGCGCTGGCCGGCTCGCTCACCAGCTGCATGGGGCTGGCGCACTGATGCAGATGACCCGATTCGAGCACCGCCACCCGGTCGCAGATGGCCAGGGCCTCCTCGGGATCGTGGGTCACGATCAGGCCACTGGCGCCGCAGCGGGCGAGCACGCCCGGCAGTTCGGCGCGCAGGCGCAGCCGCACCTCCACATCGAGGTTGGAGAAGGGTTCATCGAGCAGCACCAGCGAGCTGCCCGGGGCCAGGGCGCGGGCCAGGGCCAGGCGCTGCCGCTGCCCGCCTGAGAGCTCGTGGGGGTAGCGGTGCTCGAGGCCCTTCAGGCCCAGCAGCTCGAGCAGCCAGGCGGCGCGGCTGCTGTCCTGGCCGCGGCGCAGGCCAAAGGTGGCGTTGCGCCAGGCGTCGAGGTGAGGGAACAGGGCGTAGTCCTGAAACACCATGCCCACGCCGCGGCGTTCCGGCGGCAGCCAGCGTTGCGGGCCCGCCACCTCCTGACCGCCGATGCGCACCAGGCCGCGCTCGGGGCGCTCGAAACCGGCGATCAGGCGCAGCAGGGTGGTCTTGCCGCAGCCGGATGGCCCCAGCAGCCCCACCAGCTCACCGGGCCGCAGCTGGAAGTCGATGCCCCGCAGCGTCCAGTCGCCGCTGGCGGCCGGCCCGCGGTAGCGGTGCCACACACCGGAGAGCTCCACCTGGGGCCGCTGCGGCAGCTCGGGGGAGGGCAACTCGGGACGCATCAGGGCGGGCCGCCATAGGCTCGGCCCCCCATCTTCCCCCGCCATGACCAGCGCAGGCATCGAGGCCGTGATCACCGCCGCCGCACCGGCGCCGGTGGGCCCCTACAACCAGGCCGTCAAGGCTGGCGGGATGCTCTATTGCTCCGGCCAGATCGCCCTCGATCCGGCCACCGGCCTGATGGTGGGTGATGGCGATGTCGAGGCCGAGACCCGCCAGGTGCTCACCAATCTGCAGGCCGTTCTGGCCGCCGCCGGTGCAACCCCCCACCAGGTGGTGCGTACCACCGTGTTCCTGGCCGATCTGGCCGATTTCGCCCGTGTCAACGCCCTCTATGCCGAGGTGTTCAACGGAGCGGTACCGCCGGCGCGGGCCTGCGTGGAGGTGGCGGCGCTGCCCAAGGGCGCACGGGTCGAGATCGATTGCATCGCCGTGCTCGGCTGAATCAGCCGGAAGGTGAGGTTGATCCGCTCCCCCAGCAGCCGTAGCCGCGCCGGCAGGCCGTGCTGCCAGTGGCGCTGGCTGGGCGGATCCATCAGCAGCAGGTCGCCATCGGCCAGCTCCACCGCCACCGGGCTGATCCCCCGGGCGAGGGGGTCACCCGGCCGCGGCCGGAAGCGCAGCGGCCGGCTGATGCCGAGGCTCAGGGAAATGATCGGTGCGCTGGCCTCGAGCTCAGGTTCGTCATCCGCATGCCAGCCCATGCGATCGGCGCCACTGCGGTAGCGGTTGAGCAGCAGGCTGTTGCAGTCGAGGTCCAGCCGGTCCTGCAGCAGCGCCCGCAGGGCGCTGAGCTCCGGGGTCCAGGCGCTGATCGTCTGGTTGAGGCCGCTGTAGCGGTAGGTGCAGCCGGGATCAGCCACCCAGCAGGTGAGCCGCGGTGTGGGGTGGCGGCGCCCGTAGACCAGCACCTCCGGTTGATCCCAGGGCAGGTTGCGGACCAGCTGGTGTCGCAGCGCCGTGGTGTTCCAGCCACAGGCCTGCAGCCACCCTGGCTGATGACGCAGGCGCAGGCCGGGGCGCTCGATCAGGATCACGGGACGCGGTCGGTTGCGGTGGAGCCTGTCGCAGTGACCGTCGCGGTGGCGGCTGTCAATGCGTCGGCAGGATCCAAACCGGTACTGATCGCGATTGCTTGCGCTGCCGCCGCCACCGATCAGCAGCCCTTAAGCGAGCGACACCCCACACCCGCGCCTTGGTTTTCCCCAGGTTTTCCCCAGGTCGCCGCGGCAAGACTCGCCGCCCGCCCTGAGGTCTGCCGGCGCCTGGCGGAAAAGCCCCAGAGCATTGACAGCCATCGAGCCCGGGCAGCGCCCTGGAGCCAGGGTCGATCGCAACGCCCGAAACGGCTGCGGCACAGGCAGTCTTGCTTTGGTCGCAGTGAGACGCGCAGCGATACCGCTCTTTGACGCCGAGGGGGGTGCTGTGGGGTGATGGAAGAACAGAGGCGAGACGACGGCATGGCGAGCATCCCCGACACACTGGCTCCCCACGTGAGTGTGGAAAACCAGTTCCCGGAGGATCTGTTCGATGCCATGTCCGGCTTCATCGCCGGTCATCCCGAATGGGATCAGTACCGCCTGATCCAGTCCGCCGTCGCCGGCTTCCTGTTCCAGCAGGGCTGCAAGGAGCCTGCGGTGGTGCAGCACTACCTCAACGGCCTGTTCCGCCGCCCAGGCCTCGGCGTTCTCTGAACCCCCACAAGCGCTGTCGCCGCCCGGCCTTTCCCTCGGCGCCGGCCCGCTAGGGTGGGACCCAACGGGGCGTGGCGCAGCTTGGTAGCGCGGGTGCTTTGGGAGCACTAGGTCGCAGGTTCGAATCCTGTCGCCCCGACTGACTTTTCAGGGATTGGCCGAGGGGCCTGCAAGAGAATCTGCAAGAGAAACCCTCCCGCAGCAGCTCCTCGGAGCGAGCGCTTCGGAGCGCCGATGTGAGCAAATCGTGAGCAGACGCCGGTGCCGGATTGGGCTGGCCTCGCGCCCACAGAACCAGAAACCAACGAAAAACCCGATCACGGTCTCCCACCCCGCTGACGCGGACTAGAGGACGTGATCGGGTCCAGGCCAGCAACTGCTGAGCCGATCGGGCCACGACGGGGTTATTGCCGCAGGTGGCGCCGGCTCCAGCCGGTGATCGTGGCTTCCACAGACTCCAGGTGCCACTGCAGAGGCCCCTTCCCCTGCGTGCAGCCCCAGCGGCGGAAGTGCCTGCCGGGTTGCAGCACCCCCCGCAGGCGCAGCTGGCGAAGGGTCTCACGGCTGATGCCCAGCCACTCACACACCTCGGCGGTGGTGAACCAGGCTCGCTGACGGCTGGCGCCGGGGATACTGCTCATCTGTCCCCCTCCAGCAACGCCACCACGGCCGGATCCCAGAGGATCTGCTGGTGGCGCTGGGGCATTCGATCCGCGGGCGCCTGAGCCATCTGCTGCAGTTCGAGGTGGCGGTGAGCACGCTGGTCACCTTGCTGGGCTTCGGGCTGGTGGCCGGTGTGTTGCAGG
>RFPK01000261.1 GCA_009926195.1 Synechococcaceae bacterium WB4_1_0192
GTTCTGAGGCCTCAGAACCCGAGGTTTCGGTTTCGGTCACCGGCTCGACCAGGGGCTCGGCTTCGACCGCAGGTTCCGGTTCGACCGTTGGTGCAGGGGAGGGCTCTGGTGTTGCCTCGGGTTCTGCCGCGGCTTGCGGTTCGGGGGGTGATGGTTGTTCGGTGGGCGGCGGTGCGGCGATCGGGTCCAGCAGCAGCAGGGGCAGGCCCAGGTTCAGGCGTCGCTCGGCGGCTTCGGCGCTGCTCAGCGGCAGGGTCTGGCCGATGATCCCGGGCTTCCGGGTGAGCATCCAGAGGCTCTGCACAAGCTGCTGCCACTGCCAGAGCATCAGAGCGAGCAGTGCTGCGGCCACCAGCAGCACCATGAGCCGCGGGCTGTCGCCCAGCGGTGACCAGGCCCAGGCCAGGCCGGCCTGGCTGTCACACCACCACAGCAGGGGCAGCAGGGCAACGGCCCCTGCGGCGCTGAGCAGCTTCAGGGGCAGGACCGTCTGCAGGGCACTCAACCGGAGCTGATCGGCGCGGCGACCGCGCAGGGGCACCTGCAGCAACAGCAGGGACCACAGATCAGGGGGCAGTCGCCAGAGCAGCACCGCCGGTGCCAGGGCGCCAAGGGCCCAGCAGAACACGCGCTCAAGCGCCGGTAAGGGGCCGGGATCTGCTCCGGCGAGGACCAGCAGCAGAGCTGCCACCTCCAGGGGGAGGGCGGCAACTCCAAGCAGCTGGAGCCAGAGCAGCGGTTCGCGGCGGGCCGGGTTGCCCTGCGGGCTGGTCACGGTGAGGAGCGGCGGATCAGGTGCTCAGTGTGCGGCGTTGGGTGACGAGTTTGTAGGCCTCGACACGATCGCCGTTCTGCCAGTTGGCGAAGCGATCGCAGCCGATGCCGCACTCGAAGCCCGTGGCCACTTCCTTCTGATCGTCCTTGCCGCGGCGCAGGGAGTCGAGGTCGCCCTCGAACACCTTTTCCTTGCCGCGCCAGACGCGCACCTTGCAGTTGCGCTGCAGTTTGCCGTTGGTGACGTAGCAACCCGCCACGGCGCTCTTGCCGATCGTGAACACGGCGCGCACCTCGGCTTCGCCCAGGCTCTCCTCCACAAGCTCCGGCTCCAGCAGGCCTTCCATGGCCATCTGGATGTCCTCCAGCAGCTTGTAAATCACGTCGTAATCGCGCACATCCACGCCCGTGGCATCGGCGGCGCGCTTGGCGCCCGGTGCCATCGAGGTGTTGAAGCCCACGATCACGGCGCCGGAGGCGGCCGCCAGATCCACGTCGGTCTCGGTGACTTCGCCCGGTGCCGAGAGCAGTACCCGCACCTGGACTTCGTCCTGGGGAAGCTGTTCCAGCGATCCGAGAATCGCCTCCACCGAACCCTGAACGTCGGCCTTGAGGATCAGGTTGAGTTCCTTCAGCTCGCCCTCGCTGGCCTGGCCGGACATCGAGGCCAGCGACACACGACGCGAGGCCATCTGTTGGGCCAGGCGGGTGGCGCGGGCTTCGGTGGCGCGGTCGCCCACCACGGAGCGGGCGGTCTTCTCGTCCGGGTAGACCTCGAACTCGTCGCCTGCCGTGGGCACTTCGCTGAAGCCGAGGGCCTCGACCGCGTAGGAGGGGCCTGCTTCCTTGACGCGCTTGCCGGTGTCGTCCACCATCGCGCGCACCTTGCCCAGCACCGGGCCTGCGGCCAGCACGTCGCCGGTGCGCAGGGTGCCGTTCTGGATCAGCAGCGTCGCCACGGGGCCCTTGGCCTTGTCGAGGTGCGCCTCGATCACGGTGCCGCGGGCCATCCGATCCGGGTTGGCCTGCAGATCTTCGACCTCGGTCACCAGCAGGATCATCTCCAGCAGCTGGTCGATGTTCACGCCCTTGACGGCGCTGACCGGCACCATGACAGTGCTGCCGCCCCAGTCTTCGGCCACCAGGTCGTGGCCGGACAGCTCCTGCTTGACGCGCTCGGGCGAGGCGCCTTCCTTGTCGATCTTGTTGATCGCCACCACGATCGGCACCTTGGCGGCGCGGGCGTGGCTGATCGCCTCCAGGGTCTGGGGACGGACGCCGTCATCGGCGGCCACCACCAGCACGGCCACGTCGGTCACCTTGGTGCCACGGGCGCGCATCGCCGTGAAGGCCTCGTGGCCCGGGGTGTCCAGGAAGGTGATCTTGCGCTGCTCACCGGCATGGGGCACCTCCACCTGGTAGGCACCGATGTGCTGGGTGATGCCACCGGCTTCGCCGGCGGCGACGCGGGTCTTGCGGATCGCATCGAGCAGGCTCGTCTTGCCGTGGTCCACGTGGCCCATCACGGTGACCACGGGCGGGCGACGGATCAGGTGAGCGAGGTCGCTCTCCTCGATCATCTCCACCGTCTTGGCGGCGGCCTCCTCCTTGTCGTCCTCGAGCACGGGCACGCCGAACTCGTCCGACACCGTCTCGATCGCCGAGAGGTCCAGCGTCTGGGTGACGGTGGCGATGATCCCCTTGAAGAACAGGCTCTTGATGATCTCGGAGCTCTCGACGCCGAGGCGATCGGCCAGCTCCTGCACCGTCAGGTTGCCCTCGGGCACCACCAGCATGTCGGGCCGCTGGGCCTTGGCCTCGCGGGCGGCGCGCAGCTCCATGGCGCGGCGGCGCTGGCGCTGGCGGGTGGTTTCCTTGCGACGCTTGCGGGCCACCACCGTGGGTTTCGGCTGGGCTGCAGAAACGGCGCGGGGCTTGGCAGGCCGGGCAAGCGAAGCCTGCAGCACGATCGCTTCCTGCTCGCCGGCGTAACCGCCGGTTTCCGCGGTCAGCGCATCGTCGTTCTCGCCGATGATGTGCACCTTCTGGCGCTGCTTCTGCGGCGAGCGGCTGCGCAGGGCCTCCAGCTTGGCGCTGTCGTCCCAGTCGGGACGGCGGGGCCGACCGCCAGCAGGGGGCTGGGGTGTGCGGAAGTTCGGACGCCGCGGTGCCGTGGGCGGCGTGGCGGTGGGACGTGCGGGGCCTTC
>RFPK01000262.1 GCA_009926195.1 Synechococcaceae bacterium WB4_1_0192
GGGTAGAAGTGCAGGCCGATGGCGTTGCTGCTGGGGATGACAGCGCCGGAAATGATGTTGTTGCCGTAGATGAAGGAGCCGGCAACGGGCTCACGGATGCCGTCGATATCGACGGGAGGTGCGGCGATGAACGCCACGATGAAGCAGATGGTGGCCGCCAGGAGGCAGGGGATCATCAGCACACCGAACCAACCCACATAGATGCGGTTGTCGGTGGAGGTGACCCACTGGCAGAAGCTGGTCCAGCTGGACGCGCGGCCGCCGCGAAGGGCAGTGGTCATGGGATTCGCAGAAGCGAACGTGACGGGCCAACGCTACGAAGGAACAAGAAGCCTTCCCGGGAGCAAAAATTAAGTTCGCGCAGATTCGCAGTTATTCATGAAGAGCTTCGTGAAGTGTTCATGAAGTAATGCAAAGTTGGTGATGCGATCCGGCTCCAGCCTCAGGCTGCCTGGGCAACGACAGGATCAGGTGCCTGGCGTTGCCGCTCCTGCAACCACTGGCCGGCCTGCTGCAGGAACCCGGACCAGTCGAGCCGTTCCTCCTCAGCGGCGCGCGCCACCAGCAGCGGTGCCTGGCGTTGGAGCAGGGCCTCCAGATCGGCCTCGGGCACTCCCGCCGCCAGGGCCAGATAATCGGCCATGGCACGTCCCACCACCCGGGTGAGATAGGCCGCGCTGAGGGCCTGCAGCGCCCCTCCCACCAGCCAGGTGGCCGCGTGCAGGCGCACAACGGCGGCCAGGGCCTGACCGCTCCACTCCACCACCCCCAGGCTGAGGGCCGCCTTCGCCAGCTGGAGGGCCGCCGCCTGCAGCTGCTCCAACGACCAGGGGCAGTCCCAGAGGCGCGCCATCTCCCGCAGCATCAGGCCGTTGGCCGCCGTGAGCACCAGCAGATCAAGGCTGGGCAGCGGCGCCACCACCACACCGGCAGCAACGGTCCATTGGGTGGTCTGCAGCAACTGCTGCCAATGACGGCGGCGCAGGCTTTCCAGCTCGAGCTGCCAGTCGGCGTGGAGCTCCTCGAGACTGCGGCGCTCGGTGCGTTCCGGTTGCAGGGTTGCAGTGCTGATGAGTTGCTGGGCCAGGGGGGCCAGCGCCTCGGCCAGGCCGGCGGGCTGCTGCGGCGACCAGGGCCAGCAGCGTTCGCGCAGGGCATCCGGCAGCTGCTGCCGCAACACCGGCCCCTGCAGCTGCCACAGCTCGGAATTCGGACAATCCACCAGCAGCCAGACCGACTGACCGGCGGGCACGGCCTCAAGCCAGCGCAGGTCGGCCGCCTTCAGCGGCAGATCGAGGCGATAGATCAGGTGATCGCAGCGGCGGAAGGCCTCGGGCCAGCGCCAGTCACCACCGGCGGGGGGCAGGCCATGGCTGCGATGCACCCGAAGCGGCAATGGGCAGTGGCAGGCCCGGACCAGGGCGTCCTGCTGGGCTTCATCCCAGCCAGATGAACCCACCAGGGCCAGTTCCAGATGGGAGCGCCCCTGACGCTCCAGCAGGTCCGCCAGCTGGCGCCGACGGCGTTGCTGGTCCGGGTGATCCACCGCTCCCTGTCCATCGGGATCGAGGCGCGTGAAACCGGCCAGAACCGCATCCAGGCGCTCGATCCAGGCGGCGCTGCTGGTCGGCAGCGCCGGACGGCCGGGGCGCAGTCGTCCCGCCACCAGCCAGAGCCCCCCAGCCGCCGCCGACAGGCTCAACAGCGACGACAGGGGCCCATGGAGGCTATCGAGGACGAGCAGACCTCCCCCCAGCACCGCGGCGCCGGGCCAGAAGCGCTTGAGGGCGTTGAGGGAGCTGGCGACGGCGGTCACGGCTGGAGTCAACGAACGGCGACGGAGAGGGATCGGCAGGATCATCACCGGCCGAGCTGGTGATTGCCAGCCGGACCCCATAGCCTGGGCAATGAGCCAGGCCGCCGCTATCGATGGGAGCTGTTCGCGCCGCCAGCGCCGCCAGCCCGGCGCACCACAACTCCAGCGCCGCTGCCGGCCGCGACGATGCTTCCGCGCGCCAGGACAATCGAGCCGCCGTGAAACGCGTGCTGCTGGCGGCACTGGCGGTGAATGTGGCGATGAGCCTGCTGAAGCTGGTGCTTGGCCTGCTCAGCGGTTCGCTGGCGGTGCTGGCCGATGCGATGCACAGCGCCACCGATGGCCTCTCAAGCCTGCTGGGACTGCTGACCAATGGCCTTTCCGATCCGCAACCGGATCGGGATCATCCCTATGGGCATGACAAATACGAAGCCGTGGGCGCGCTTGCGATCGCCGGCTTCATCCTGTTCACGGCAGTGGAGATCATCCGCACGGCGGTCGAACGGATCGCCAGCGGCCTCAAGCCGCTGCGGATGGACAGCCAGGACCTCGTGCTGCTGCTGCTGGTGCTCGGTTGCAACATCCTG
The DNA here is from genome assembly GCA_009926195.1 of Synechococcaceae bacterium WB4_1_0192. Lineage (GTDB taxonomy): Bacteria > Cyanobacteriota > Cyanobacteriia > PCC-6307 > Cyanobiaceae > Vulcanococcus. Next base: position 2,404 of record RFPK01000262.1, read on the forward strand.
CTGGCCAGCTACGAGCGCAGCGAGGGGCGTCGCCTGAACAGCCAGCTGCTGCTGGCCGACGCCCGCCACACCACCAGTGACATCTGGACCACGGTGATGGTTCTGCTCGGGCTGGCCGGCGCGGTCTGGCTGCGGCAGAGCTGGTTCGATGTGGCGGTTGCGATTCCGCTCTGCCTGCTGCTGGTGCGCGCCTGCTGGACGGTGTTGCGCGACAACCTGCCCTGGCTGGTGGATCAGATCGCGATCGCCCCGGAGGCCATTCATGAGGTGGCCATGGCCGTCCCGGGCGTGCTCAACGTGCACGACATCGCCAGTCGCGGTGTTCTGGGGCAGCGGGTGTTCATCGAGCTGCACATGGTGGTCGATGCCGACGATCTGCCCACCGCTCATCGCATCACCGAGCTGGTGGAGGAGCACCTGGTGGCGCGTTTCGGCGAGGTGCGTTGCACGATCCACCTGGAGCCACGGGAATACGCAATCCCGACGATCACCTTCCGAGGAGCCCATGGCTGAGCTCCAGTCGCCGCTGACTCCCCGACTGCGCGCCCGGACTGATCAGCTGCTGGCGC
>RFPK01000263.1 GCA_009926195.1 Synechococcaceae bacterium WB4_1_0192
GCGGCAGGCCTGCAGCTGCAGCGGATCGGCATCCACGAACAGGCTGACGCCGATGCCGGCGCCCTGCAGACGCTCCACCAGGCCCTGCAGCGGTGCCAGCTGGCCGGATACATCCAGGCCGCCTTCGGTGGTCACCTCTTCACGTTTCTCAGGCACGAGCGTGACCATGTCCGGTCGGATGCGCAGGGCGATCGCCTCCATTTCGGCTGTGGCCGCCATCTCCAGGTTGAGGCGGCTGCGCACCGTCTGGCGCAGCAGTTCCACATCGCGGTCCTGGATGTGGCGGCGGTCTTCGCGCAGGTGCACGGTGATTCCATCGGCGCCGCCCAGTTCCGCCAGCAGCGCGAAGGTGACGGGATCCGGCTCGACGGTGCGGCGGGCCTGGCGCACGTTGGCGATGTGGTCGATGTTCACGCCGAGGCTGGCCATGGCATCGCGGAGGGCTGCTGGCCGGATCCTATGGAGGCCGGCTTCCGGGCCCGGTCCTGGCCGGTGTTGGGCGGTGCGCACCCGCTCGTGCAACTGCCCGTTGCGGCCGGCTGCCGCGATCGGCCAGCTTTAGCTTGAAACCTGAGGCCCAGACGCATCGGGGTGAACGCTCGTACACCGGCTCCCACATCGGTTCTGACCATGGATTCGGCCCCTTCGTCGCGGGAGCTCTCCAACCCTGCCGCCGCGGCTCTCTCACCCCGCGAGCGCAGCCTCTGCAATGGCATCAATCCCTGGCTGGCGCCGGTGGCGATGGCGCTGACCCAGGATGTGGCCCTGGCCGGGTTCTTCCGTGGCGGTGTTCAGGTGCTGGGTCGCGAGCATCTGCTGCCGCATGGTCCACTGCTGCTGGCCCCGACGCACCGCTCCCGCTGGGATGCGCTGATGCTGCCCCGCGCCGCTGGCCGCCGCGTCACTGGCCGCGACTGTCGCTTCATGGTGAGCAGCGACGAGATGGTGGGGCTGCAGGGCTGGTTTCTGCATCGCCTCGGCTGCTTTCCGGTGAACCCCCGCAAGCCGGCGGCAGCCTCGCTGCGCTTTGCCGTGGAGCTGCTCCAGGCCGGCCAACAGTTGGTGGTGTTTCCCGAGGGGCGCATTCAGCAGGACGATGCCCCGCTGCGGCTGATGCCGGGGTTGCCGCGGCTGGCGGCCCTGGCCGAGGGCCAGGGGGTGGCGGTGCCGGTGCTGCCCGTGGGGCAGGCGCTCCCGCGCTTCCGCTGGTCGGCCGCGCAGAACTTCCGCTACAAGCGCCTCACCGCGTATGCCCTGCTCGACGCCACGGTCGGCAAGGACGTGTGGAATCAGGGTCGCCAGTGGTCGCTCGGTGACTTCATGCACCGCGACACCGATCAGTCGGGCAAGTCGGTCGCCGACGCGAAGCCGCTCGGCTACTACTTCCGCGCCGTGTCCACCGGTGGCATCGGTGGTCTCTACGACGTGCTCGGCCCGAACAACAACACGGTCGAAGACGCCAGCTTCGTGAAGCTGCGTGAACTGTCGATCGGCTACCGCCTCGGTTCGATCGCCGGCGTGGGCAACTGGCAGCTGGCCCTCATCGGCCGCAACCTGATCACCTGGACCAAGTACACCGGCTTCGATCCGGAAGTGGGACTGGGCGGTGGCCAGCTCGGTTCGGCGGTGCTCAACGCCAACGACGGCTACACGTTCCCGAACCTGCGCCAGTTCACGTTCTCGCTCAGCACCAGCTTCTGACCATGCGGTTCACGGCGCGTGCGGGGTGATACCCGCGCGTGCGTGAACGGCCTATAGAGGATATTCGATGCGTAAGCATGTTTCGAAGTTCATCGCGGGCAGTGGGATGCTGCTGGGGCTCATGGCCTGCAGTGGCGACTCACTGAACGTCGTGAATGTCAACGACCCGGACGTTGCCCGCGCCTACGCCACGCCTGCCGGCGTGGAAGGGGTCGTGGCCGGACTCGGGGTGCAGTTGAACAACACCCAGCGGGCGACCGAATCGGTCAACACGCAGGCGCGCATTCTCTGGATGCGCGCGCCAAGGCCTTCGCGTACCTCATCCTCGGGCAGGCGCTCGGGAATCTGTCGCTCGCCTACGATTCGGCGGCGATCGTGACCCCGGTGACCCCCAGCGATGAAGTGCCGGGCCTGTCCGGCGCGGCGCAGGTCAACGCGGCGGCGCTCTCGATGCTCGACTCGGCGATCGCCATCGCCAACTCGCCGGCCGCGACGACGGGCGCCAGCGGCTTTCCGCTGCCCACCACGTGGATCAGTGGCGTCGCCCTCACCCGCGACGGATTCGTGCGCCTCGCGCGTTCGTTCAAGGCCCGCTTCCGCGCCGGTGTGGCCCGCACGCCGGCCCAGCGCGCCGCGGTGAACTGGGCGTCCGTGATCGATGATGCCACCAACGGCATCACGGCCGATTTCAACATCACGCTCGGCGGCACCACGGGCTGGTCGGCGGCGTACGACTTCAACCAGATGTATGTCACCGGCGGCTGGCACGCCGTGCCGTATTTCTACTACGGCATGGCCGACGTGTCCGGCTCGTACGATGCGTGGCTCGCCTCGCCCGTCGCGTCGCGTCGCGCGTTCACGGTGATCACGCCCGACAAGCGCTGGCCGGCGGGCGCCACGCGTGCCGCGCAGCAGGCGGCGGGTCCCACCGTTGCCCTTCCCCCGGGCGTGTACTTCCGTAATCGTCCCACGGGTGAAGATGTGCCGCTCGTAGGCCCCGGCGATTCGCAGTACGACCACCGTCGCTACGGCGCGCAGTGGCTCAACTCGGTGCAGGGGGCGTACACGGACATGTCCAAGACGGAAATGGACATGCTCGCGGCCGAAGGCTACATCCGCGCCGGCAACCTGGCGGCGGCCACCACGCTGGTGAACGTCACCCGTGTCAAGAACGGACTCGATCCGATCGGCAGTGTGGCCAGCGCCACCGCGCCCTATTCGACCGACCTGTCGAAGTGCGTGCCGCGGGTGCCCGCGGCCCCGAGCTTC
>RFPK01000264.1 GCA_009926195.1 Synechococcaceae bacterium WB4_1_0192
CAGATCCGGCCAGGCTAGAGACGCTGGCCGGATCTGCCCAGACCTCGCGGCTGGGTGACGTTGGTGGGGGCGGGCCAGGCTTGGTGGCAGAGGCGGGTGGTGGCAGCAGCGCACGAACCAATCGCACCAGACCACCCAGGAGCAGCACCAGCGCGAGCAGGGCCAGGCTCACCAGCAACAGCACCGCCAGCAGCTGGATCAGACCGAGCAGCAGCTGGGTGATCCCATCGATCAGATGGCCGATGGCCGTGCTGACCAACAGCAGGCTGTCCAGATCAACGGCCCTGGGCAGGAGCAGCAGCAACACAAGCACCCCACAGCCAGCGGCCAGGAGCAGCAAGGCCTCCAACAGCCGACGGGAACGGGAAGGACGGCGAGGGGTGCGCTTGCGGAGCACCGGGCGAGGCCGTGGGGCCTGACCGCCGCTGCGGACGAGCTGCAGGCGGCGATGGCGGCTCATGACTCCAGGTTGTAGCCGGCGCCGCGCATCCAGCGCTCAAACTCGATCAGCACCAGTTCGTTGGGGCAGTCCACCAGGCTCAGATCGCCCACGGTGCAGTCCCCTTGGCCGCCGTGGTGCATGGAGAGATGAAAATCGTCGCCACTGAGGCCACAGACCTCAGGATCGCTGCGCACCACCACATCCAGGCAGGCACCAAGACGGGTCACGCGGCGGCGCAGTTCAGACCAGGTCATCGCGGTGATCACATCAGCACCAGTGTGGGGACATTGCCGCAGCCGTCAACGGGGAGGAGCCGCAGGTCTGACCGCAGCCTTGGTCGTGGCGGTGGCACCCGGCCCCGAACGGGGCGTCGGTGGGATCAGGGCGGTGAGGGCAGCAGCGATCACCAGAGCGAGGACACCCGCCAACGGCGCAGCAAGGGTCTCGCGGCGGGGCCGGCGACGGCGCTGCTCACGGCGGCGCAGAGGCTGGGGTTCCGGCACCACGAAGGGAACGGCCACGCGCGGATCCAGGCGCAGCTGATCGAGACAGCGCACCAGATCCGCCAGCTCGGCGTCATCCAGCTGCAGCTGTAGGGGAGGCGTATCGGGCTGGCTGCTGCGCAGCTCCAACTGATGCATCCCCTGCAGCGGGGCGATGGCCACGGGCTGATCGGCGGCACCGAAGGCACGGGCCTGGCCGCTGAGCAGATGGCGGGCATAGGGCAGCACAACGGCCATCAGGGCCTCGAGGTGCTCCCGCTTGCCCTCCAGCTCCTGACGACCGGCCAGGGCCATGGTGAAGCCGGTCACGATGCCAAGGCTGTCGCTGCCGTGGCCGGCGGAGAGATCCGGCAGACCCTCCAGCACCAGGCGGCAGCTGGTCTGTTCGTAGCGGGTTGAGAGCTTCATTCGATGGAGGAGAGGCCGGAGGGCTGATCAGCGGGCCGCATCCAGCAGGCTGGCCCGCAGCCGTTCAAAGCCGCCGGGACCGGAACTGAGCGCCATCGCCTGGATCAACTCACGGCACAGCTGGGGCCCCTCCTCGGGATCGAGCAGGCGCTGCACAGCGCCGCGGCGCAGGTTGAAGCGCTCCCGCAGCAGCTCCTCCAGGCGGCTCCTGAACAGAGCCCAGCGCTGGGCGGTGATCGCCGGCGGCTCAGCGCTGGAGAGCAGGCTGCGCAGCATTGGATACAGCCGCTCCGACAGCGCGGTGAGAATGCGGATCAGGGCATCAGCCTCTGCCGGCTGAAGGGCGCTGCGCCGGGTGGCCCGACGCAAGGGATTCGAGCAGCGCCGCTTCCACAACTCGACACGGTTGGGCAGGACGTCGGTCATGCCCAGCTCTTCGCTCAGCCAGACCATCGCCTCACCGCCATTGAGGTCGAGGGCTTCGGCGCAGAGCAGCATCAGGTCGAGACGCTCGATGCCGCGCCTGGAGAGAGGGCGGCCGGACCGCGGGGTCTGGGCCGGTGGGGCGTCGCTCATGGCCGTGATCTTGCCAGCCATGGCCACCATCCGTCGACCACGGGCGACGGAGCACCTGCGAAAGTGATGCGAGAGACCGCACTGCAATCCCTCGCACCATGGGCACCCTGGAGCTCCGCGCACTGGTGCGCGAGATCCCCGACTTTCCCAAGCCCGGCATCCTGTTTCGGGACATCAGCCCGCTGCTGCGCCAACCGGAGGCCTGGCAGGAGGTGGTCAGCCAGCTCGGCGCCATCTGCGACCGGTTGCAACCCGAGCTGATCGTCGGCATCGAGAGCCGGGGGTTCATCGTTGGCATGAGCCTGGCCACCGATCGCCGCATCGGCTTCGTCAAGGCCCGCAAACCAGGCAAGCTGCCACCCCCGGTTGAAGGGGTGGAGTACGAGCTCGAGTACGGCAGCGATCGGCTCGAGATCATCCGCCAGGGCTTCGACCATCGCCCGCGCGTGCTGGTGGTCGACGACCTGCTGGCCACCGGCGGCACCGCGGCAGCCTGCGCCGAGCTGGTGGAACGGGTCGGCGGTGAGCTCTGCGGCCTCGCCTTCGTGGTCGAGCTGGCCGATCTCAACGGCCGCGCCAAGCTGCCGGCCGGCGTGCCGGTGGAATCGTTGATCGTCTACTGAGCGTCCTGCGGGGTTCCCGAGCTGGTCTCAATCCTGATCCGTGAGCCAGGCAAAGAGCTGATCGAGCTGATCGAGGCTGATCAGGCCAAAGCGCCACAGCACGACCGGCAGGGGCGCCTGCTCCAGCTCCGCCTGGCGCAGGCCCAGTTCCAGTGCGCTCTCGCTCAGGCCCAGCTCCAGCCGCAGATGGCGTAACAGGGCCTGACTCGGCGGCGGCTGGGGCGAGCTGCTGATCACCATGGCGTGAGCGGGCAGGGATGGCGGCAAAGGTTGCGGAGCGGACCGGGACGGCACCACGGCGGTCGCCAGGAGCATGCTGCTCAGGAGCGCTTCAGGCGCAAGGGGCCATCGGTCATGACGGCAAGCACGAGCCGGCGCAGCGGCGCCTGCGCCGCCAGCAGGGCCAGGGCCA
>RFPK01000265.1 GCA_009926195.1 Synechococcaceae bacterium WB4_1_0192
GCCTGGTGGTGCCCCCACTGCACCCACCAGAAGGAACTGTTCGGCCAGGAGGTCGCCTTGCGCCTTCCCTATGTGGAATGCGAAAAGGATGACGCTGGCCGGCAGCGCTGTGCCGCGGCGGCGGTGCGGGTCTACCCCACCTGGGATCTGAAGGGTCAACGGCGTGAAGGCCTGCTGACGATCGAGGAACTTCGTGCCTGGAGCGGCTTCGCGGCCAGCCGCTGAGTGTTCGCGTGGCGGCCGGGCAGCCGGGTCAGAGCACCTGGCCCACCATGACCGCGGCCACGGCCGAGAACAGGGTGATGCCAAGGGCGGTGAGGGGGTTCTGACCCTGCGCCACGGCAAAGGTGGTGATCACACCGGCTCCGAGACAGGCAACGGCCAGCTGGGTCGAGAGGGCGGGGCGTTCCAAGGCGGCTGTCGTCGGTTCGGACCTAACAATGCTGTGGTTCGCTGCTGCAGCCGCACGATCGCGAGCATGTCGTTACGTCGAGTTGGCCTTCTTTACTGAACGTCATTGGTGGAGGGCCTGGTCGCCATGATGGCGTTCCACTGTCTGCAGGGCTCGGGTGGTATCAACCGATCCGCATCAACGCCGGCACCGTGATCAGATCCTGGAGCTCACGGTTTTGGCTCTGCTCTATGTCCTGCAGGTGGTCAATGCAGAATCGTTGCGTCATGCGATCACCGTCAGCGCCAGTGCTGTCTGGAGGGGCAAGCCTTCGCTGCTGTCGCTGTTCGTCAGCACGGTGACCCGCACGATCCATCCGCTGGCGATGCTGGTGTTCGGGGTGTGGTTGTTGGTGATGGTCGTCTGGATCGTGCGCCATCGGCCCCTGCCCCGCTGGAGCTTCGATGGGCTGGGATGTTGGTTCTGTCTGCGGTTGGTGGTGGAGTTTCTGATTATCAATGTGCTGATCTTCGAGCCCACGCTGGTGGCGCCTGGTGTGCTGCTCAGTCAGATCGTGCTCTATCTCCCCTTCTTCGTGGTGTGTTGGGGATGGTTCTTCCATCGGCTCGATTGGGTCGGGCGTGGACAGCCCGGCCAGATCCTGCAGCTCACTGATCTCAGCCCAACTCACGAGCTGGGCCGTTTCGACTATTTCCATTCGGCGATCAATACCCTCCTGAACAAGAGCAAGCCCACGATTGCCGGAGTCAGTCGCCGTGGTCGCATCGCCGTGCTGATCTTCAATGGCATGGTGCTTGGCCTGTACACCGTGGCCTTCACCCGCATCCTTCAGCTCACCAAGGTTGTGCTGTGAGCTGCGCCGCGCTGCCAATCCAGCCCAGGCGCAGGCAACATCGGACCATGACGATGGCGCCCCCGGGGACTGTCAGCCTTGAAGATTCCGTGGAATCCTGTGGGCACGCTCCCAGACCAGGACCTTCGAACCGTGATCAAGAGCTTCAATCGCCGACCTTGCCGTTGCGCCGTCCTGGCCCTGGCGCTGGCGGCCTGCTTGCCCGCCGCTGCCCAGGCCCAGCATGGTGCCGTGCCGGCTCTTTATGCCACGCAGGCGGAAGCCGAGAAGGCAGCCAGCGCCCATTTCAACTGCACCGGTGCCCATCGCATGGGTGATCAGTGGATGCCCTGCAGTCAGCATGGCGGCAAGGCTTCCACGACTCCCCATCACTGAAAGCCGTCATGAATCATTGCGGCGACAGACCCAAGCGCTTTGCCATCGGCATCGCTCCTCTCGGGATCATCTCGATCGGTGTGGTGCCCATGGGGGTGGTCAGCATCGGTGTGGTGCCGATGGGTGTGGTGAGCTTCGGCGTGGTCGGGATGGGGGTGATCAGCGCCAGCGTGGTGGGGATGGGTGTCCTGGTGGGAGGTCTGCATACGATGGGGCTCTGGAGTGCCAGTCCCTTGGGGCACCGGCATCAGCACCCGTCCGCAGGGGCCGCTCAGATCGCGCCGGCTCACAGCCTGGCCTTCCGCACCAAAGCCGAGGCCCTGCTCCGCGCTCGCACCATCCCCTGCAACGGAGCGCACCGGATGGGTGCCCTCTGGATGCCCTGCCAGGTGCACCACTGAGCTGGCAGCGCCCCGTCGCCCCGTGGGTTAGGGCCGCGCTGCTGCCGAAGCCGGGCGTGCCCGCCCGCTGCTGGCCCAGCGCTGCAGGGACTCCAGTTGTTCCCGGGCGGTGCGCGAGAGCGGCACCAGCTGGGCGGCAGCGCCGATCAGATCGGCTTCGCTGAACTCGCGGCCCTCGCCGAAGGCCTGGTGCATCGCTGAGGCCCGCACACGCGAGATGATCCAGCGGGCCGAGGCCATGGCCCCCTGCGTGCTCTGGATCGATGAGATCGACAAGGGCTTCGGCAGCGGCAACGGCATGCTCCAGCTGTGGGCGATCGCCTTGGCGGTGAGCGACTTGCCGGTGCCCTGTGGCCCCACCAGCAGCACGCCCCGGGGCAGCGGTAACCCGTAGCGACGGGCCTCCTCGCTGAAGGCCAGGTGCCGCTGCTCCAGCCAGCGCTTGAGGGCCTCCAGGCCGCCGATATCGGCAGGGCTGGCCTCGCTGGGGCAGAACTCCAGCAGTTCGCTGCGGGCCACCGCCTGGCGCTTCTCCTCCAGCACCTCATCGAGGTCGGCCGGGCTGAGCTGGCCGCGGCTGGCCAGGGCCCGGGCCGCCAGCTGGCGGACGCGCTGCTCACTGAGGCCGCTGCAGCACTGGCTGAGCTGCTCCAGCAGTGCCGGCTCCAGGGTCTGGCCGCAGGCCTGGGCAATGCTGCGCAGCAGGCCCGCGATTTCGGCCTGATCGGGCAGGGGCAGATCCAGCAGCGTGATGCATTCCTCCAGCTCCCGCGGCAGTTGCCACTCGGCGGCGGTGATCACCAGGGTGTGTGGGCTCTGACGCAGCCTGGTGGCGAGGTTGCGCAGCTTGCGGCAGATGCCACCGTCGTCGGCGTAGCGGTGGAAATCGTGCAGCACCAGGATCGCGGGCTGCTCGGG
>RFPK01000266.1 GCA_009926195.1 Synechococcaceae bacterium WB4_1_0192
GCGGTTGCAGGCGGCCCTGGCGGAGCAGGGCTGGCGGGCTGAACTCACGGCCCAGCAGAGCCAGTGGGGCCTGATGACCATCCGTCGTCTCGGCTGAGACGGCAGCTTGGGCGTGCCCTTTGATGCGGATGTTGCATAAGGCACGCTGATCTGTGTCTGGTGTTCTGATTGGCCTTCGCGGCCAGAGACGCCCAGAAGCCCAGGATCACCCCTTGGCGGATGTAGGAAGGGTCCGTCCTACGGGCCCGGGGTCACTCCCCAGGCGCCTGTGAGCTCCAATCCCTTCCATGGCTTCCTACAAGGTCACCCTCATCAGCGAGGCAGAGGGCCTCAACAAGACCATCGAGGTTCCCGACGATCAGTACATCCTCGACGCCGCTGAAGAGCAGGGCATCGACCTCCCCTACTCCTGCCGTGCTGGTGCCTGCAGCACCTGCGCCGGCAAGATCACCGCGGGCACCGTGGATCAGTCCGACCAAAGCTTCCTGGACGACGACCAGATCGAAGCCGGCTTCGTGCTGACCTGCGTGGCCTACCCCACCAGCGACTGCACCATCAAGACCCACGCCGAAGAGGAGCTCTACTGAGCCCCCGGGGGGTGCCACCTCAGGCACCCCACCTCTGCACTGGTTTCGGCCTGTGTTGTCTGCCACCCTGCGGGGTGGCTTTTTTGTGAGCCCCGTTCAGCCTGTTCAGCCGCCGGTTCCTGATTGCCCTGCTGCCGTGACCGCTGAAGCCCCCTCCTCTTCCTCCGTGACCTCAGCGAAGCCTGCCGGTGTAACGGAGCTCTATCCCAGCGGCAGTGAACACACCAGCCCCGGCGGCCAGTACAGCTTCCGTGTGCTTGGCCCCTGCTGTCGTCTGTTCGACCGCGAAGAGCTCCCCTGGCCCTGTTGCCGCCTGGCCTGGCGCAGCAAGGAGCCGAGCTGGCGCCGGGTCGGTCGTCGCTTCGTGGCCGACCTGGCGTCCCGTCGCTGCCCCTCCTACGCCGTCGAACTGCTCCAGCCGGGGTCCCGGCCCACGATCACCGTGCTGACCCTGTTCCCCCTGCGGCTGTCGGCGCCGCTGCAGGAGTGGTGGTACAGCAAGCAGCCAGCCTCCTGCGATCCAGCCAACAGCGCACCACCTCAGCCCAGCGACTGCCTCTGACGCGCAGGGCTGAAGCACGCGCCGGACCCGCAGCCATCAAAAAAGCCCCGCCATCGGCGGGGCTTGAGCGTGTCCACTGGGGCGAATGGGATGACGCGATCAGAAGTAGATCTTGCCGCCGCCCCATTGCAGGCCCTGCACCTTGGGGGCCACCAGGATGAAGCCGGCCATCAGGCGCAGGTCCTCATCGCTCAGGTCGCGCATCTTCACGAACACATCGCTGCTGCGGATGCTCGGATGCACGTCGGCAATGCTGTATTCGCCGTCGTAGCTGGTGGGATCCTTCATGTAATCCACCAGGGCGTCGACGTTGTCGCGTGCCGGGGTGGCCAGGGCGAGGGTCTCGGGATCGAGGCCGACGTTGTGGTTGGTCTTGGTGATGCCGCCGGCGTGGCACTCGCCGCAGCTGGTGTTGAAGATCTTGCGACCTGCCTTGATCTCCTGTTCGCTGAAGGTCACCGTCGTGCCGTCAGCGTTGGCAGGAACGGTGAGCTGGTCGGCGGTCCACTGGGCCGCCTGGGCGGGGCCGGCCAGACCCAGCAGCAGCGCCAGGGGAAGGACCAGCAGCCGGGCCAGGGTCCGGAGGGCAGAGGAGAAAGAAGAGGCCATCGAATAAGCCGGCAACGTGGCGGTGGCAACCGCGCCAGAGCCCTTGTATCACGGCCGGCGGGCCCGCAGCTTGGCCGCGCCCCAGGCACTCACACACTGTTGCAGCAGAGGGGCTGCGGTTCAGGCGTCCGCTGGGCTCAGCTCGACGGTCAGGAAGTCCTTGGCCAGGTCGGTGTTGGGGAAGATCGCCCGCGCTTCACCCAGCAGATCCTCTGGACTGACCGGGTTGCCCGGTACGTAGCGGGGGCTGAGGTGGGTGAGCATCAGGCGCTTCACGCCGGCGGCCAGCGCCGTCTGCGCCGCCATCGTGCTGGTGGAGTGCTGGCGGGCGAACGCCATCTCGGCTTCGGCGTGGGCGAAGGTGCTCTCGTGGATCAGCAGGTCGGCGCCGGTGGCCAGCTCCACGGCGGCCTCGCAGAACACGGTGTCGGTGCAATACACCACGCTGCAGCCTGGCCGCTCCGGCCCGCACAGGCTGGCGCCGTTGATGATGCGTCCGTCGTCGAGGCTGACGCTTCGCCCCGCCTTGAGCTCGGCGTAGATGGGGCCCGGCGGGATGCCGAGCGCCCGCGCCTGCTCCACATCGAAGCGCCCCGGCCGCGGCTTCTGATCCACGCGGTAGGCATAGGCCGGCACCCGGTGGATCAGCGGGCAGCAGCGCACGGCGATGTCGTCGTCGTCGAGCAGCACCGCGCCGCTGCGGGCCGCCTCCTTCACCCGGTGGCTGCGCAGCGGGTAGCCGATCCGGGTCGACGAGGTGCGCAGCACCCCTTCGAGGTAGTCCCGCAGCGGATCCGGCCCGTAGAGATCGATGCCGCTGCAGGCGCCAGCCAGCCCGAGGCTGGCCAGCAGGCCAGGCAGCCCGAACACATGGTCGCCATGCATGTGGGTCACGAAGATCCTGCTCAGCTGGCTGACCCGTAGCTCGCTGCGCAGGAACTGATGCTGCGTGCCCTCACCGCAGTCGAACAGCCAGAGCTCGGCTCGTTGGGGCAGCCGCAGCGCGACGGCGGAAACATTGCGCGCCCGGGTGGGAACGCCGGAACTGGTGCCCAGGAAGGTGACCTGCACGGCCGGCTGCGCCCCCGGACTCTCTGCTGCGATCGTCCCACGCCGGGGCTGGCAGGCTGGCGCTCGCCTGGTCACAATGGCCTGCCTGCGCACGCCCGCCCCGATGGTCCGGTTCCAGCGATCCCTGCC
>RFPK01000267.1 GCA_009926195.1 Synechococcaceae bacterium WB4_1_0192
ATGTCGCCGGCGCAGGCCATCACCACATCGGGATCATCACCGCGGCCATCGCCATGATCATTGCTGGCCCAGCTCCACAGGCCGATGCCCTTGGCCACATGGGCGCGGGCCTGATCCAGGCTGAGGTACTGCAGGTGCTTCTGCTTGTCGCTCACGATGATGTTGCACACATTGGGCTCCACCAGCGCCTGCTCAGCCACCGCTAGAAGGCTGTTGGCGTCTGCCGGCAGATAGACGCGCACCACCTCGCCACTCTTGTTGCCGGCCAGGTCGATGAAGCCCGGATCCTGGTGGGTGAAGCCGTTGTGATCCTGGCGCCACACCGTGCTGGAGATCAGGCAGGTCCAGGGCCCGATCGCCGCCCGCCAGGGTGCGTGATGCAGGCAGCTCTCCAGCCATTTGCAGTGCTGGTTGAACATCGAGGCGATCACATGGGCGAAGGCCTCGTAGGTGTGGAACAGCCCGTAGCGTCCGGTGAGTAGATAGCCCTCCAGCATCCCCACCAGGGTGTGCTCGCTCAGCATCTCCACCACCCGGCCGGAGCGGGCCAGTTCACCGCCATCGGCGTCCTCCGGCAGCAGTTCCTCCATCCACACCTTCTTGCTGCGTTCGTAGATCGCCTGCAGCCGGTTCGAGGCGGTTTCATCCGGGCCGAACACGCGCAGGTTGTGGGGATTGCGGGCGATCGCATCGCGCAGCAACGCCCCGAGCGGTGCCGTGTTCTCGTGTTCCACCTGCCCTGGCGCCGGCACGGCCACCGCATAGGCAGCGCTCTGGGGGAAGCTCAGCTTGCGGCGCAGCAGGCCGCCGTTGGCATGGGGGTTCGAGCCCATCCGCCGCTGGCCCTGCGGTGAGAGGGCCTGCAGCTCCGGCCGGAGCCGGCCGTCGCCATCGAACAGCTCCTCGGGCCGGTAGCTGCGCAGCCAGGTCTCGAGCTGGGCCAGCTGGGCCGGCTCGCCCTTGGGGTCGGGCAGGGGCACCTGATGGGCCCGCCAGAAGCCCTCGATCCGGTGACCGTTCAGCTCGGCAGGGCCGGTCCAGCCCTTGGGGGAGCGCAGCACGATCATCGGCCAGATCGGCCGTTCGGCGCTGTCGGCGCCGCGGCTGCGGGCCTCGCGGCGGATCGCCTGGATGCGTCCGATGGCGGTGTCCATGGCGGCGGCCATGGCGGCATGCATCCGCATCGGCTCATGGCCTTCCACGAACAGTGGTTCCCAGCCGTAGCCGCGCAGCAGGCTGGCCAGTTCCTGGTGCGGCAGGCGCGCCAGCAGGGTGGGATTGGCGATCTTGTAGCCGTTGAGGTGCAGCACCGGCAGCACGGCGCCGTCGCTCACCGGGTTGAGGAACTTGTTGATGTGCCAGCTGGTGGCCAGCGGGCCGGTCTCGGCTTCGCCATCGCCCACGCAGGCCAGGGCGATCAGCTCCGGGTTGTCGAACGCCGCGCCGCAGGCGTGCGAGAGCACATAGCCCAGCTCGCCGCCCTCGTGGATCGAGCCGGGGGTCTCGGGGGTGCAGTGGCTGCCGATGTGGCCCGGGTGGGAGAACTGCTTGAAGAAGCGGCGCAGCCCTGTGCTGTCCTGTGATTTGTCCGGATAGAGCTCCGAGTAGGACCCGTCCAGGTAGGTGGGGCCCAGCACCCCGGGAGCGCCATGGCCCGGTCCCGACAGATAGATCATGTCCAGGTCGTGCCGGCGGATCACCCGGTTGGCATGCGCCCAGATGAAGGCCTGGCCCGGGCTGGAGCCCCAGTGCCCCAGCAGACGGTTCTTGATGTGCTCCGGCTGCAGCGGTTCCGTCAGCAGCGGGTTCTCCCGCAGGTAGATCATTCCCACCGCCAGGTAGTTGGCGGCACGCCACCAGGCGTCCAGTCGCTCCAGCTCGCCGTCGCTGTGCTCCCGGCTGGCCGTGCCGGTGCCGGACATCGCCGGGCTGAAGGTCATGGTGGGGGTGCGGGGACGGATTCTGGCCGGACCGTAGCCCTGGTCACAGGCGATGGCGCCCCCGGGCAGACTCACGTGATGAATTGCCCACCCCTGGATGCCCGAGATCGGAGCCCATCAGCTTGAGGTGGCTGAAACCCTGATCGGGGTGGGGCGGTTCCTGGTGATCTTCGTGGCGGCGCGCCTGCTCGCCGAGCTCCTGGTGCGCCTGCAGCTGCCCACGATCCTGGGCGAGCTGGTGGCCGGCGTGATCATCGGCGCCTCCGGCCTGCATCTGATCGTGCCGCCGGAAACCCAGGCCGCCGTGAGCCATGGGCTGTTGCAGCTGGTGGGAACCCTGGCTGATGTGCCGCCCGACGCGGTCGCGGACCTCTACGCCGAGAGTTTCCCCAGTCTGCAGGCCGTGGCGGGCCTGGGTCTGTTCGCCCTGCTGTTCCTCACCGGCCTGGAGAGCGACCTCGATGAGCTGGTAGCGGTGGGGGCTCAGGCCACCACCGTGGCCGTGGCCGGCGTGGCGTTGCCGTTCGCCCTGGGCACCGCCGGCCTGATGGCCCTGTTCCACGTGGAGGTGATTCCGGCGGTGTTCGCCGGCGCCTCGATGACCGCCACCAGCATCGGCATCACCGCCAGCGTGTTCGGCGAGCTGAGGATGCTGCGCTCGCGCGAGGGCCAGATCGTGATCGGTGCCGCCGTGCTCGATGACATCCTCGGCATCGTGATCCTGGCGGTGGTGGTGAGCCTGGCCGGGGGCGGCAGCCTGGCGATCGGTCCGATCCTGAAGCTGGTCGTGGCGGCGGTGGTGTTCGTGCTGGCGGCCATCGGCCTCAGCCGCACGGCAGCCCCCGGTTTCGATTGGCTGATCGATCGCCTCAAGGCTCCCGGTGATGTGGCCGTGGCCTCCTTCGTGGTGCTGACGCTCTGCTGCTTCGCCGCCACCGCCATCGGCCTGGAGGCGGC
>RFPK01000268.1 GCA_009926195.1 Synechococcaceae bacterium WB4_1_0192
CATTCACCCCTCGCTCCTGCCGAGCTTCCGCGGTGCGCGTGCGATCGAGCAGGCCCTGGCAGCTGGGGTGCGCATCAGCGGCTGCACCGCCCACCTGGTCAGCCTCGAGGTCGACACCGGGCCGGTGCTGGTCCAGGCGGCGGTACCGGTCGATGCAGGCGATGACAGGGCCAGCCTGGCCAGCCGGATCCACGCGCAGGAGCACCGCATCCTGCCGCTGGCGGTGCAGCTGGCGGCCGAGCGGCTGGGGCTCTGATCCTCAGGGGTAGAAGGGCAGCAGCGGCAGACCGGTTTCAGCGGGAAGCCCCGCCATCAGGTTCAGGCACTGCACGCCCTGCCCGGCCTGACCCTTGACCATGTTGTCGATGGCGCTCATCACGATCAGCTGGCTGCTGCGGGGATCGACCTGCACAGACAGCAGGGCGCGATTGGTGTTGCGCACCCACTTGGTGGAGGGATAGGTGCCAACGGGCAGGACCTGCACGCAGGGGGCGTGGCGGTAGGCCGCCTGCAGCAGCGTGGTGCAGTCCTCGGCGGTCAGGCCCGGATCGCGCAGGCGGCCGTAGACGGTGGCCAGCAGACCGCGCACCATCGGGATGAGATGGGGCGTGAACTGCAGCTGGATCGGCTGGCCGGCGGCACGGCTGCAGAGCTGCTCGATCTCGCTGGTGTGGCGGTGGCCCACCACGCCGTAGGGGGCAACACCCTCGGAGGCCTCGGCCAGGAGCAGGTGCTCCTTGGCGGCGCGCCCACCACCGCTGGTCCCGGTCTTGGCGTCGATCACGATGCCGCCTGCCTCGATCAGCCCCTGTTTCAGGAAGGGTGTCAGCGCCAGCAGGCTGGCCGTCGGGAAACAGCCAGGGGCGGCCACCAGCCGGGCGTTGCGGATCCGCTCCTGCTCCCACTCCACCAGGCCATACACGGCTTCAGCGCAGAGGGAGCCATCGTCCCGCGGGAACTGCCGCGCCTCGGAGGCATAGACCTCCTTCCACTGATCGAGAGCGGAGTAGCGGTAGTCAGCCGAGAGATCGACCACCTTCACGCCCCGCTCCAGCAGGTCGGGCACCAGACGGGAGGCCAGACCGTTCGGCAGGCTCAGCACCGCCAGATCGGCGGCCGCTGCGATCGCGGCCGGATCCGGACTCTGCACCACAGGGTCGCCCGGCAGGGGCAGAAAGGGCGTGAGCTCGCTCCAGCGCTTGCCGCTGCTGCGCTCACCGCCGAGGAAGCTCACCTCGAGCTCCGGGTGGCCCTGCAGGAGCCGCAGGGTCTGCAGACCGCCGTAACCGGAGGCTCCGATCACCGCAACGCGCTTGCTGGCCATGCCCGGCTGTCAGGAACCCCGGATCGTACCGGGCTCTATAAAAGTGCCAGCGCATCGGCCCCTGGCCATGGAGGGCGAGCGGCTCGATGCCCTCGATCTGCCGCTGATGGTGGATCGCAACACCGACAGCAACCAGACCGCCTTCACGGTGAGTGTCGACGCAGGGCCGGAAAATGGCGTCAGCACCGGCATCTCAGCCGAGGATCGGGCCCGGACGATCCAGGTGGCGATCCACCCCGCCACGCGCCCGGCAGACCTGCGCCGGCCGGGGCACATCTTCCCCCTGCGGGCCAAGCAGGGTGGCGTGCTGAAGCGGGCCGGCCACACCGAAGCCGCCGTGGATCTGGCCCGGCTGGCGGGCCTCTACCCGGCGGGGGTGATCTGCGAGATCCAGAACGGCGACGGCTCGATGGCCCGCCTGCCGCAGCTGGTGGACTATGCCCGCCGCCACGGCCTGCGGCTGATCAACATCGCCGATCTGATCCGCTACCGCCTCGATACGGAGCGCTTCGTGCGCCGCCAGGCGGAGGCCAGCCTGCCAAGCGCCTTCGGCCAGTTCAGGGCCATCGGCTACCGCAACGAGCTCGATGGCAGCGAGCATGTGGCGATTGTCAAGGGTGCGCCCGAGCAGGCCTCGGGGCCGGTGCTGGTGCGCGTGCACAGCGAGTGCCTCACCGGCGATGCCTTCGGCTCCCTGCGCTGCGACTGCAGGCCCCAGCTGGAGGCGGCCCTGCGCATGATCGAGGCCGCCGGTGAAGGAGTGGTCGTCTACCTGCGCCAGGAGGGACGCGGCATCGGCCTGATCAACAAGCTGAGGGCCTATTCGCTCCAGGACGGCGGCCTCGACACCGTTGAGGCCAACGAGCGCCTCGGCTTTCCGGCCGACCTGCGCAACTACGGCGTGGGCGCCCAGATCCTCAGCGACCTGGGGGTGCATCGCCTGCGGCTGATCACCAACAACCCGCGCAAGATCGCCGGCCTGGGCGGCTACGGGCTGCAGGTGGAGGACCGGGTGCCCCTCGTGATGGACGCCGGCCAGCACAACGCCAGCTATCTGCAGACCAAGCAGACCAAGCTTGGACATCTGATGGACAGCACCGTCGGGCAGGGTCCGGCCGCAGTGCTCGCCTGGAAAGCAGATCCGCTGGAAACGCAGGGTTCGGCCACTCCCGAGGGGGACACCAGCCTGGTCGCCAGCCAACTGCAGGAGCTACGCCAGTGGGCAGAGGAGCATGATCTGGTGCTGGAGCGCGAGGAGCACTCACGGGTGCTGGCGCTGCTGGATCAGCCCGATCTGGCGGTGGTGGTGGGAGGTGCAAACGCTGCCCGCCTTGGAGACGGGCTGCGGCGCATGGCCCTTTGGCGGCGGACCCAGAGCGTGAGCCTGCTGCTGGCCGCGGATGCCCAGCGCACCAACCATCCCAGCAACACCCTGGAAGCACGACGGCAACCCCTTCAGGACCTGCTGGCGGGCGAGGCGGCGACGGATGCCCTGCGACTGGAGGCCGCCACCCTTCTGCGTTGGTGTTGAGC
>RFPK01000269.1 GCA_009926195.1 Synechococcaceae bacterium WB4_1_0192
TATCGCGCTAACCGAAAATTATCGAAGTACCCAAACCGTGCTTGATGCGGCTCTAGACGTTGCTCTCGGCGAAGGAGCGCTGGCCGGCGCCCACCAGGGCGCGGATGGCCTGCACCGGCTGTCCCTTGCTCACCGCCAGCAACCGGCAGCCCGGCGGCAGCCGGGCCTCGATCGCGGCCCGGCGGGCCGCTGCGGCTGCGGCAGCGACATCCACGGGCGCGCCTAGATGAAGGTGTTATCGAACAGCTGCCGCCAGCGGGCATGGGCCTCGGGCCCGTCGCGGCGGGCACGGGCCAGGTTCTGCTCGGCGATATGGCGCGCATCCATCAACGGGATCACCTCAAAGTGCGCACCGCGCTCCTGCAGGGTCACCAGAAAGAACATGCGCTGGGCATAGAGCGTGGCGTAGAGATCCCGACCCTCGCTGGCCTCCGCCACGCGATACAGCAGACCAAAGGTCGGATGGTTGAGGTAACGCTCCGTGCTCACGCGATCCGATCAGCGGCTATCCATCAGAGAGCACCGTACCTCCAGCGCAGACCGAGCATCAGCGCCAGCGCCAGGGCCGCGCTCCACTGCAGCCCGGGCCGGCGCACACCGGTGCGCAACAAGCGCTGCGGCGCAATCCAGGCACCACCGCGTGCCAACAGGGATTCGGCCCCCTGTTCAGCGCGCAGCAGCACATTGGCCAGCAGTCGCTCCGCCAGGGCCAGCAACAGAGCCAGCTAGCCCTGCAGGCCCAGGCGGCGCAGATCCACCGATCGGGTCGCAACCGAACGCAACAGATTCTGAAATTCCTCGCAGATTGGCGCCGTGGATCACCGTCACCAGCAGGGTGGCGGTGTTGAGGCCGAGTTCCGCCGAGCGGCGGGTCACCAACAACGGCCCGAGCGGCACCGGCCCCAGGGAGACCGGCCCCCAGCGCAGCAGTTCCCAGCGCAGGGCCTGGGGTTGCGGGCCGAGGCGCAGCTCCTGGGGCGAGCGGTTCAGCTGACCCCGGGCCACATCCCCCGCCGGCAGCAGGGTGGCCAGCAGGCCCGCCAGCAGCGCCAGGGCGAACAGCAGCGGCAGACTGCGGCGCCACAGGCGCCAGGGCAGCCCGCTGGCGGCGGTGATCAGCAGCAACAGCCCGACCAGGGCCAGGCGCCACCAGGGGCCGGCCAGGATCGGCGTCAGCAGGAAGGCCAGGGTCCAGGCCAGCTTCAGGCGCGGATCGAGATCGCGCAGCCAGCTGCCGGTGCCATCGACGTACTGGCCGATGGGGATCTGCCGTAACCAGTCCATCAGGGCTGTTCAGCGGCCGCGGGCCTGCTGGCGGGCGAGGTCCTTCTCGGCGTCGCGCTGCTGCTTGCCGCGCCAGAACAATTTGAGCGGTGAACCCTCGAAGCCGAGGCCTTCGCGGATCTGGCGCTCCACGTAGCGGCGGTAGGTGTCGCCGAACAGCTTGGGATCATTCACGAACAGCGTGAAGCTCGGCGGCCGGGTGGCCACCTGGGTGCCGTAATAGGCGGCGGTGCTGCTCCACCGCCACGGCGGCGATCGCAAAGATGCTCTCGACCCGCTGGCCGGTGAGGGCCGAGGTGAACAGCATCGGCGCCCAGTCGAGGAAATAAAGCTTGGCGCGCAGCTCCTTCTCCATCGCCGGCATGGTGTGCGAATCCTTCTCGATCGCATCCCACTTGTTGACCACGATCACGCAGGCGCGACCGTCCTCCTCGATGCGGCCGGCCAGGCGCTGATCCTGCTCGGTGACGCCATCGAGGGCATCGATCACCAGCACGCACACATCGGAGCGCTCGATCGCCTTGAAGCTGCGGTTGATGCCGAAGAACTCCGGGCCGTAGTTCACGGAACGGCGGCGGCGGATGCCGGCGGTGTCGAGCAGTTTCCAGGTCTTGCCCTCCCGCTCGAGGGTGGTGTCGATCGTGTCGCGGGTGGTGCCGCGGATCGGGCTCACGATCGCCCGCTTCTCACCGCAGACGGCATTGAGCAGGCTGGTGGATTTGCCCACATTGGGGCGGCCGATGATGGCGACGACCGGCAGGGCCAAACGGGTATCACAACAACTGTCGTTCCTTGACCCTACAGGCCAGTGCGCAGGGCGACCGGCCGCCGCGGGGAAGCCGAAGAGATTCGGCAGTCGCACCACCAGACTCAATGGTCTCGCTAGGGCTGGTCTGTTCCCTCCCCCGCCCCGTGCGGCTGCCGCCATGGTCGAACTGATCGCGGCGATCGTGGTCGACCTCTCCGACCAGAAGCTCTACGTCTACAACCCTCAGCAGGAGCTGATCCGCACGGTGCTGGTCAGCACCGGCAAGGCCTCCAGCCCCACCCCCACCGGCTCCGGGCAGGTGTACTCCAAGCACCGCAGCGTGACCATGCAGGGGCGCGGCTACCTGGCCCCCGGCGTGCCCTATGCCCTGTGCATCAGCCAGGACGGCCTGATCTGCCTGCACGGCGCGCCCTGGCAGGAGGCCGCCGGCGAGCGCTTCGGGGTGCCGCGCAGCCACGGTTGCGTGCGCATGCCCAGCCCCCACGCCCGCTGGCTGTTCGAGAACACACCCCTGGGCACCCCGGTGACGATCCAGACCTGAGGCCTCAGCCCACCGGCCCAATCGGATGTTCCAGCGGGCCAAGTGCAATTGGATTCCTTCGCGTTCCGCATCGGTAGGAGCCAGGGACAAGGCGTTGGTCCAGGCTTTCATGGCAGTGGCCGCCAAATTCTGTTCTGCCTGCAGGGCCGCCACTGCATTGGTGGTTTTTGGGAGTTTCCAGCCGTAGTAGGTCTGGGCCACGTCTGCAGCCAATTGGAAGTTTTGGGGATCCAGTTGAATAGCC
>RFPK01000270.1 GCA_009926195.1 Synechococcaceae bacterium WB4_1_0192
AGCCAGAGCAGGCTGGGGATCACCTGCGGATCGCCGCTGCTGTAGGGCGGCAGGCTGAGCAGACCGGCGGAGCTGCCATCAGCGGGCTGGAAGGCCACCACCGTGGTGCTGCTGCCCAGATCGATGGCAAGGGTGCCGCCCATCGGCGCAAAGTTGAAGGGAAACTGCCGGCTCCGAGCGTGGCGCACCCAGGCGCTTCATGGTGAGACCAGCAGGTCTGAAGCCGGGATGGATCGGGTGTCGCTGGCGATCTGGTCGTTCTATCGCGAGGATCCCGACCTGGCACGGCGGTTGGATCCGCTGCTGGCCTGTCGCCTGGCGCGGGGCTGGGGCTGCGTTCGGATCGACTGTCGGGATGGGGTCCATCGCGCTGTGGTGGCCGGCCTGATCCCGTTGCTGCGACCGCCGTTGCAGGCCCTGCAGTTCGCCAGGGAGATCCGCCTGCTCGCCCCAGGCCTGGATCCCCTGGTCTTTCCGGTGGTCGTGCCGTTGCCCAGCAGCCTGCTGACCTACGATGGGTCTATCGGCGATTAGTGCATGTATCTCGGCGTCAATGTCAGCCCCAAGGAGCTTGCCCAGCGCGCCGAGAGCCTCGTGCGGCATTCCAGCAATCGCTACCTCACCACCGTGCGCATCGCCTTTCGTGCGAAGCAGCGTCGCTTCGACGACTTCGACGGCCTGCTGGAGGACAGCATGGTGAAGCCTGTGCAGCGGGCGATCATCGAGCTCAGCGA
Source organism: Synechococcaceae bacterium WB4_1_0192 (assembly GCA_009926195.1). Lineage (GTDB taxonomy): Bacteria > Cyanobacteriota > Cyanobacteriia > PCC-6307 > Cyanobiaceae > Vulcanococcus. The sequence continues at coordinate 735 of RFPK01000270.1, forward strand.
TGAGCAGGACCAACCCGACCTGCTGCCCGGCTGAAGCGCTGCACGAACGCTGTGGTGGAGCGTGAAGGAGAGGGCTGGCGGCTCGCCTGGGATGGCGACCGCCGGCCCTTTTCGGTGTTGATCGGTGGCGAAGGCTGGGCCGTGGAGCTCACGGCCCCTGAGGCTGAGGCCCTGCGCGGTGCGGTTGCGGAGCTTGTGGCCCAGCACGCGGCTCTCGTGGATGAGCTGATGGCGGAGGAGGCGATCAGCCTGGAGTTGGAGCGTGAGCCCTGGTGGGTTGAGATCGAAGGGGATCGCACCGGCTGGGGGCTGCGGGTGATGCTGATGCCGTCGCCGGGGCAGCGCGCCTTTGAGGGGGGCTGGCCCCATCCCGCCGCTCAGGCCTTCAGTCAGGCGTTGCAGCTGCTGCACGGCCAGCCGTGAGGGCGTGCAGGGCGCAGTAGTCGAGTCCGTCCAGCCCTGCGGCCGTGGCGCCCCGCAGCAGCTCTTGCAGCCCCACCAGTCCGCTGGCCTCCAGGCCGGCCGCTGCGGCCGCCTCCAGGAACAGCCCGAGATCCTTGCGCAAGTGGGCGGTGGGGAAATTGGGGTTGGCGTAGTCGCCGTCCAGTTCCCGCTGCAGCTTCTTGTCGAAGGTGGGGGCATAGAGGGCGCTGCCGCGCAGGAGCTCAAGGAAGGGCTCCAGCGCCACGCCCTGCCGCTGCACCAGATGCAGGGAGAGGCTGAAGGCGTGTGTGAGGCTGGCGATCAGCTGGTTCAGCGCCAGCTTGGTGGCCATGGCACTGCCGACGTCGCCCAGATGCCGCGGCTCCGGGGCCAGATCCCGCAGGAGTGGCAGAGCCTCCTCCAGGAGATCGCAGGGGCCGCCCGCCATCAGCTGCAGGGTCCCCGCCAGGGCTTCCGGACGGCTGCCGAGCACGGGTGCCTCCAGGTAGCGGCCACCTCGGGCCATCACCGCCGCCGCCAGGGTCACGCTCTCCTCCACGCCGATCGTGCCCATCTGCAGCACGCGCCTGCCCTCCAGGGCCGTGCCGACCCCATCCAGCAGCACGGCCGCCGTGGCGGGCCCATCACTGAGCACGGTGATCAGCCAGTCGGCGCCCGTGGCGGCCTCGACGGGGCTGGCGGCGCTGCGCGCACCGGCGGCCAGCAGTGCCGCACAGCGTTCGGGGCTGCGGTTCCAGACGCGCAGGGCATGGCCGCGCTCCAGCAGGCGGGTGCCGATGGCGCTGCCCAGCAGGCCGGTTCCGAACAGGGCGATGGTCATGCAAGTGCGCCGTTGCGGCCAGCTTGCCTCAACCGCCCTGGATGCCTTGGGGATCAGGCCGCGGTGGCTCACGCTCTGAGATCACCGGCGAGATTTGCCTTTGATCAGCAGTGCTGATCAAAGGCCTTCTCCCAAGGTCCGTGACGCTCTCCCCAGCGTTTTGCACCGGTTTTCCCCAGGACCGCCTCTGAGCAGCCCCGGCCTCGCTTGGTCCTGGGGATAACAGCCCCGTCTGGGACTTTCCCGTTGACAGGCGTTCGGGCCGCGTCGGGGCCAGGCTGACGGTCGGGCACCGTCCGGCGCGATCGACTGCCACACCAGTCGTCTCGTATTGAGACCGGCTGCGACTCTCGTTGTTGGCGGCCGGTTGACCCTGGCGCCGTGGCGTGAGGAACTGGATTCAGTTCGCGGACATGGGCATGGAGATGACGGCAACGGTCAGCCTGCGGGCCGAGGTGCCCGAGCCCCTGCTGCAATCCATGCAGGGCTTCATCGAGTCGCATCCCAACTGGGATCAATACCGGCTGTTTCAGGCGGCACTGGCCGGTTTCCTGGTGCAGAACGGCGTGCAGACCCGAGAAGTCACCCGCTGCTATCTGGCCAACCTGTTCCCGCAGCAGCCCCGCTTCAGCGAGCCGCTGGCCTGATCGGATCCAGCTGGCGGTACGCCGCCGTGATGGTGGTGGCCAGCAGGGGCAGGGCCGCCACCATCAGGACAACGGTGACGATCGCCGATCGGCCCGGCACCAGTGCTTCGCTCAGGAGTCCAAGCACGAATGGGGTCAGCAGGGTGATCACCACCACTCCCCCCAGTCCCGCAGTGCCTGCC
>RFPK01000028.1 GCA_009926195.1 Synechococcaceae bacterium WB4_1_0192
TCCAGCCCGGCGGCAGCAGCAGCCGCAGGCCCCAGCCCGACACCGGGAAGTGTTCGATCAGGCTGTCGGCCACGAAGGCGGGTGGCACGAAATCCGCGGCGGCCCCCAGTTCCTCCAGGCGCGTCGCTGTCTTGCGTCCCACGGCGGCGATCTTCAGGCTGGCTGGCCTCCGTGCCAGCCCGGTGCCCCGCAGCCGCAGCCGTTCTTCCACGGCGTCCACCCCGTTGCTGCTGGACACCACCAGCCAGTGGAACTCGTCCAGCTCGGCCAGGGCGTCATCGAGGGGGCCCCAGGTGTCAGGCGGGCCGATCACCAGTGCCGGCAGATCCAGCACGGTGGCACCCGCCCGCTCAAACAGCCGTCGGGCTTCCCCCAGCTGGCTCTCGGCCCGGGTGACGGCGATCCTGTGGCCCTGCAGGGGTGTGGCGTTGCTGCTCATCCTCAGGCCTCCAGCTTGACCAGGCCGTTGGCCTGCTGTTGCAGCTGCTCCGCCTCCTGGCGGCGACCCTGCTGCAACAGCAGCGCGATCGACCGTCGGAAGCCCTCGCGTGCGCCGCCGATGTCACCGCCCATCAGCAATGCCACCGCCAGGTTCTGCTGGGTTTCGGCGTGTTCCGGGTTGCGCTGCTCCGCCTGGCGGTAGGCCACCAGGGCACCGCCGATGTCGCCGCGGCGGCGGCGGATCAGGCCGAGGTTGTACCAGCCGAGACCGATCTCCGGGGCCACGTTGGTGGCCTGCAGGCAGAGCTGCTCGGCCGGTTCCAGCTGGCCCAGCCGTAGCAGCAGGGCTGCCAGATTCAGGCGTGCCGCCAGGGTCAGCCGGGCCGCCAGCGGGGTCACCAGGGCCTGGCGGTAGAGCCCGATCGCGGCGTTCGGATCCCGCTGCGTCTCCGCCAGGGCCAGGTGCAGCAGCAGCTCGTAGCGTTCGGGGTGGGCGCCCGCCGGACAGTGCTCCAGGCCGCGCCGCAGCAGCGCTACGCCGCGCTCCCAGCGGCCTTCGGCCACTTCCAGGGCGCCGAGCTTGGCGCAGGCATAGGCGTCGTTTGGCCGCTGCTTCAGCTCCTCCTCCATCGCCTGCCGCAGCCGTTGCGCCTTGCCGCCATCGGCCAGCAGCTCCGGCCGATAGCCGTCATGGAGCAGGGCGGGCTCGCTGCAGTCGGCGATGCGCCAGTCGGGTTCGCGTTGAATCAGCTCCGCCACGCTGTCATCAACCAGGGAGTGGTAGGCCCGGCTCCAGCGGATCGCCGGATGGCGGCGGAACAGGCGGCTCACATTCGAGTAGGGCGATTGCACGGCCCCCAGCTCCTGGCGCAGCAGGTTGATCAGCAGCAGATCCGGCTGGGCCATCAGTTGCCGCAGCGGCTCGCGCGCTTCCGGCCGGAGCTGTTCATCGGCATCAAGCACCAGCACCCAGTCTCCCGTCAGCCACTGCAGCGCCTGGTTGCGGGCCGGGGCGAAATCGCCAGGCCAGTCGATCTGATGCACCGTGGCGCCCAGGCTCCGGGCGATCGCCACGGTGGCATCGCGTGAGCCGGTGTCGACAACAACCATCTCGTCCACGAACCCCTGGACCGAGCGCAGACAGGCCTCCAGCCGCTCCGCCTCATCGCGCACGATCATCGAGAGGCTGAGCATGGCCGTGGCGCCGGGAGTGAAGCTGGCCTGAGGCTAGGGGGCACCTCAGTCGGTGAAGCCACCCTCCAGGGGCGCCGCCGCCAGGCCCAGTCGCTCCAGAAGCACCGCCTGGGCCTCGGGCATCTGGCCGGGGCTGTAGGCCGCCGGCAGCGTCGGCGGCAGCAGCGGTTGCAGCTGCTCCCAGAGGTAGGGGCTGCCGTAGACCGCCAGGCCTGCCAGGCGGCCGGCCGCCAGCAGCTGGGCCAGCACCGCCGGCCAGGGCTCCTCGCCGCCGGCGCTGCCGCGGAAGGGGTTGCCGCGTACGAGCAGCTGCAGCAGCACCGGGCCTGGCGCCAGCCGATCCAGGGCCAGCGGCGCCGCTGGATCGTCACTCCAGGGGCTGGGGCTGCGGGCGTCGAACACGGTCGGGCTGTAGCCGAGGGCTGCAGGTCGCAGCAGCGCCGGTGCCATCGCCGGCAGTTGCGGGGCGTTGAGCTGGGTGTCGAGTCGGATCAGGTTCAGGCCCGGGCCTGCCGGCAGTCGCGCGTCGCCATGCCGGATCAGGCTCAGGTCCAGGAGGTTGCGGCTGAGTTGGAGCTCCTGCGGCTCCAGCAGCTTCTGCAGGTCGTCCAGGGCCTGGAGCGCTGCCGGCGCTGGTCGGCAGCGCTCCAGCGCCGCCCGCCGCCGCTCCAGGCTGGCGGCCAGCCGCTCCTCCGAGATGCGGCCGCTCTGGACCGCCTGCACCAGGCCGTCGATGGCGGCGTCCGCATCGGCAGGCATCAGGATCAGGTCGGCACCGGCCTCAAAGGCCAGCACGGCCGCTTCCGCAGGGCCATGGTGGGCACTGATCGCCTCCATCACCAGGGCGTCTGTGACCACCAGGCCTCCGAAACCCAGATCGCCGCGCAGGAGCTGCGTCAGCACCGCCGTCGAGAGCGTCGCCGGCCGCTCGGCATCCAGGGCCGGCAGCTGCAGGTGGGCCGTCATCACCGCAGCCACGCCGGCGGCGATCGCGGCCCGGAACGGCGGCAGTTCCACCGCCTCCAGGCGCGCCCGGCTGTGGGGCAGCAGCGGCAGCTCAAGGTGGGAGTCGCTGCTGGTGTCGCCATGGCCGGGGAAGTGCTTGGCACAGGTCAGCACCCCCTCCGCCTGGCAGCCCCGCACGAAGGCGGCCGCCAGCAGCCCGGCCGCCTCGGGCTCTTCAGCCCAGGCACGCACGTTGATCACCGGGTTGGCGGGGTTGTTGTTGACATCGCACACCGGCCCCAGCACCCAGTTCAGTCCCAGCAGCCGGGCCTGGCGGCCGCTGCAGCGGCCGTAGCGTTCGGCCAGGGTCAGGGCCTGGTCCGGCTGTTGCGCAAACAGGCGGCCGAGCGCCAGCGGTGGCACCAGCCAGCTGGCGCCCTCGAAGCGCTGACCCACGCCTTCCTCCACATCGGCGCAGAGCAGCAGCGGCCCGTCGGCCCAGCGGCGCAGCTGTTCGGTGCGCAGGCGAAGCTCGGCGGCGCTGCCCCCCAGCAGGATCACCCCGCCGACGCCATCGGCCAGCAGTCGTTGCAGCTCGGCGTTCGGGAGTTCCCAGCGGGGGTAACGGCGCTGGCCGTCGCTGCCGTGACCGCTGCCGCGCACCACCAGCAGGCTGGCCAGCCTGCGCCGCAGGTCAGTCGCCATCGGCCGGGGCCGCGTCGTGGTTGTCGTCGTCGTTGTTGAGACCGGTGCCCTCGGGAATCTCGCCGCGTTCCTGGCGCCGTTGCTCCAGCTGGTTGAGCAGGCCCAGCACGGAGGTGCCCTTCTCGATGCCACGATCCAGGTGGAAGATCACCTCGGGTGTGCGCCGCATGTTCAGGCGCCGGCCCAGTTCACCTTTCACGTAATAGGCGGCCGAGCGGAGCCCGGCCAGGGCCTGCTGCTGCACCTCCGGGTCGCCGTAGATGCTCACGAAGATCTTGCAGTGCTGCAGGTCGCCCGCCACTTCGACGTTGGTGACGCTGACCATCCCCAGGCTGACGCGCTCATCCTTGATGCCGTTGACCAGCAGCTCGCTCACCTCACGGCGGATCAGGGCCGCCACCCGTTCAACGCGCCTGCTCTGGGCCATGCCTATGCCACCACCTCTGGGCTCACCATGGCACGCAGGATCAGCGCCAGGCTCAGCAGGCCACTCACCAGGGCTCCGATCAGAGCCACGGCGGTGACCGGGTTGCTGCGCCGCGCCGCCAGGGGCTCCAGCACGGAGTTGGCCACTCCCAGGCCGAAGGCGATCAGGTAGCGCGGATAGCGCGTCACGTTGAGAAAGAAGTCCCGCATGGGGGCCGGTCGCCGGCAGCTGTGCGCTGGCTACTCTGCCGCCAGAGAGCCGCACCTGATGCTGGAGCTGCACCAGTTCCGCCATTCCGCCTTCTGCGAGAAGGTCCGCCTGGTGCTGGCGGCCAAGGGGCTCGCGTATCAGGCCATCGAGGTCACCCCCGGCGTCGGCCAGCTTGCGCTCTATCGCCTCTCGGGCCAGCGCCAGGTGCCGGTGCTGGTCGATGGCGCCGAGGTGATCGCCGATTCCAGCGCCATCGCTCTGTATCTGGAGACGAGGGCGCCGCAGCCGCCGCTGTTGCCCGTCGATCCTGCCCAGCGCGCCCAGGTGCTTCTGCTGGAGGACTGGGCCGACACCACCCTGGCCGCTGGTGCCCGCCTGGCGCTGGTGCAGGCCGCCGCCGCCGATCCGGTGTTGCGCTCGGCCCTGCTGCCGGAGGCCACGCCCGATGGCCTGCGCAGCCTGGTGGGGGCGATCCCCCCCGCCCTGCTCGGTGGCTTCGGCCAGGTGGTGCAGGTGGTTGATCAAGGTGCCCTGCAGCAGCTGCGGCTTGTGCTGGAGCAGCTCAGCCTCCTGGTGCAGGCCCAGCCCTATCTGGTCGGTGCGCAGCTGTCCCTGGCGGATCTGGCGGTGGCGGCCCAGCTCTCGCTGCTGTGCTTCCCGGCTTCGGCGGGGGCGCCCCTGGCGGGGCGCGGTGTGCCGGGTCTGGCCGACGATCCGGCCCTGGAGCCGCTGTTATCGTCCCGGCCCTCCGCGTCAGCATCGACACTTCGGTGCAGCACCTGCAGGCTGAGCTCAGCCGCCAGCAGGGTGTCCGCGTCCGGTGTGGCCTGGCGCCTGCCGATCACCGTGGATTCCAGTTGCAGGCCTCCGGCCAGCAGCGCGATCTGACGGTTGGGGTTGCGGGGATCGTTGCGCACGCGCAGCAGCCGTTCCCCCAGCGCGGCCCGGCCCACCGCGCTGGCGTTGAAAGCCCGATCGCCCACCACGCGCCCCTGCGCATCCCGCTGAAAGCGAACGCAGTAGGTGAGCTCCGTGCCGGCCCCCTCCCGCTCCGGGTCGTCGTGGCTGTGCACCCGCCACTGGCCGGCGAACCAGTCGGGATAGATCAGATCGCTCCGGCCGGGGCGCTCCACGGGCGCCGGCAGACTCCAAGCTGGCCAGGCCGCCAGACGTTGCTGCAACGCCTTGTCAGCCGGTGCCGCCCCTGCCGGTGCCGCCAGCATCAGTCCGAGCAGCAGCGTCAGCAGGAGTCTGTTCAGGATCTGCTTCATCGGCCGTCCCCGGTGGGTCTCTGGCTGGTGCGGCGTGCTCCCCATGCTGCTCCTGCGACCGCAACCCTGGCATGGTCGCCGGTCGCGGCGGCTGGGAGAGTGGACCCCGCTGGTTGCTGCCTCCGATGTCCGACCCTCTGATCCGGGAGCGGGACCACTACGTGGTGCTGGAGCCAGGCCGGCCTGAGCAGTTGCTCAGTGCCGCCGAGACCCTGATCTGGCTAGAGGGGCAGCTCGACCGGCTGACGGCTCCACCCGCCGATCTGGGCGCTCTGCCTGACGGGGCCGCCCGGGCCGCCCGTCTGCTGGATACCGCCTGTGAGCTGGAGCTGGAACCCGGGGTGATCGTGCAGTGGTTCGCCATCCGCCTGGAGCCGCCGCAAGCCGGTTAGTTGATCGAGGTGCCCACCTCACCGGCCTCGTTGATCACCTGCAGGCTGCCCAGGGGGGCTTGCGTCCGCTCCTTGAGGATGGATGGCAGTGCCTCCAGCACCTGCTGGGCCACCTGGGCCGGCCCGCGGCCGTCCTGCACGATCTGCAGGTCGGCCTGGGCGTAGAGCGGCCTGCGCTCCGCCAGCAGCTGCTGCAGCCTGGCCGCCGGATCGGGGCTGGCCATCAGCGGCCGCGGCGTCGGATCAGCGTTCAGTCGCTGCAGCAGCAGATCCTCGGGGGCATCCAGCCAGATCACCACGCCCTGGCGCATCTGGCCCCAGTTCTCCGGTCGCGTCACCACGCCGCCGCCGGTGGCCACCACCAGCGAATGCCAGCCCGCGATCTGGTTCAGCACCGCCGCCTCCAGAGCTCGGAAGCCCGATTCCCCCTCGCTGGCGAAGATCTCCGGAATCGAGCGGCCGGCCACCTGCTCAAGGCTGGTGTCGGCATCGAGGAAGCGATAGCTGAGCTGCTGGGCCAGGTGGCGGCCGGCGCTGCTCTTGCCGCTGCCCATCATTCCCACCAGGTAGAGGTTGAGCCCCTCCAGGCGCCGCCGCAGGTCGGCATGGACGTTGTCCACGGCTGGCGCCATCCCCTCGGCCATCGCGGCCACCCATCACAGAGAGCAACATTCTTAAGATGCGACGCTTCCGCCATGCGCTGTCATGACCCCGCCCGTGATGGCGGCGCCTCCGGACCATCCGGTTGCCGCCGCCGCTGAACGCCGTCACGGTCAGGGGCGACCCTGCGTCATCACCCGGCGGGCTTCCTTCAGTGCCAGCCATCGCTACTGGCTGCCCGAACTCAGTGCCGAGCAGAACCTGGCTCGCTTCGGGGCCTGCAGCCTCGATCCCGGCCACGGCCACAACTACGAGTTGATCGTGGCCATGGGCGGCGGCCTTGATGCCGACGGCATGGTGCTGAACCTGTCGGAGGTGAAGCACGCCATCCGCGAGCAGGTCACCGCCCAGCTCGATTTCCGCTGCCTCAATCAGGCCTGGCCTGAGTTTGATCTCAGCTCCCCCGAGGGGATGCTGCCCACCACTGAGGCCCTCGCCCTGGCGATCTGGCGTCGCCTGGCCCCCCACCTGCCCCTGATGGGGCTGCGTCTGCACGAAACCGAACACCTCTGGGCCGACGTGCTCGGCGATTCCATGGAAGCCTTCCTCACCATCCGCACCCACTTCGCCGCCGCCCATCGCCTGGCCCGGCCGGAGCTCAGCCCCGAGGAGAACGACGCGATCTACGGCAAGTGCGCCCGCCCCCATGGCCACGGCCACAACTACCTGCTGGAGGTCACCGTGCGCGGCGCCATCGATCCCCGCACCGGCATGGTCTGCGATCTGGCGGCGCTGCAGACGCTGGTGGATCAACTGGTGGTGGAGCCCTTCGATCACACCTTCCTGAACAAGGACGTGGCCCATTTCGCCACCACCGTGCCCACGGCCGAGAACATCGCCCTGCACATCGCCGATCTGCTCAGCTCACCGATCGCGGGCCTCGGCGCCGCCCTGCACAAGGTGCGTCTGCAGGAGAGCCCCAACAATGCCGCCGAGGTCTTCGCCGAGGTGCCGCAGCTGGGGATGAAGCCCCTGGCCCTGGACGTGCTGGCGGCGGCCTGAGCGCGGTGGCCGCGTCGCCACTGCTGCGTCTGGTGCTGGCCGTCAGCCTGGATGGCCGGCTGGCTCCGCCTGGGGGCGGCGCCGCCCAGATCGGTGGCCGCGGCGACCGGCGCGTGCTGGAGGAGGCTCTGGCCTGGGCGGATGCCTGCCTGATCGGTGCGCGCACCCTGCGGCTGCATGGCAGCACCTGCCAGATCCATGCCATCGATCTGCTGGAGCAGCGTCGACGGGCCGGCCGCTCTCTCCAACCGCCCGCGGTGGTCGTCAGTCGCTCGGCTCAGTTCGCTCCCAACCTCCGCTTCTTTGAGCAGCCGCTGGATCGCTGGTTGCTGACGCCCACTCCGGCGGAGCCGACAGCGTCGGTGGTCGCTGGATTCACGCGGCAGCTCCCGCTGGTCGACTGGTCCGAAGCGCTGGTTGGCCTTGCCCTCGCCGCGGGGCCTCGGCTGCTGTTGCTGGGAGGCGCCGAATTAGCGGCGCAGCTGCTGGCCCTGAACCTGGTCGATGAGCTGCAGCTCACCCTCTGTCCAAGGTTGCTGGGCGGTGTTCACAGCTGGCTGCCGGCCGGCGTGGCCCTTGCCCCCAACCGCTGGCGACTGCTGGAGCAGCGCCCGCTGGATGGGGAGGAGCTGCTGCTGCGCTATGGCCGGCTGCCCTGATCGTTCAGGGGGGTGGCGCTGCCCAGCTGGGGATCCAGCATCTGCGGGGCCTTGGCGCGGAAGCGTTCCGCCAGCTGTCGCAGGGGCAGTTCGTTGAGGCTGTCGGCCGGCAGTCCCAGCAGGCGACTGGCGCAGCGCTTCACCACCAGCTCGCTGTCGTCGCCGAAGCGGCCGGCCACCAGTTCGCTGATCACCGCCAGAGTGCGGCCGCTGCGCTCGCTCTCCTCCACCAGGCAGCGACTGGTGGGTCCGGCCAGGGCCGTGCAGGGCCGCTGCAGGCGCTGCCCCAGGGCGGTGTCGCCGTCGCTGGCCCACTGCACGCAGGCCGCCGCCAGGCGGGATTCCAACTGCGGACGCATCAGCTGCAGCAGCGGTCCGAGCAGGCTGGCCTGTGCCGGTGTGCCGTTCAGCAGCAGCACGCCGGTGCCGGCCAGCGCAGGCCAAAGCACTCGTGATGCCAGCCGTGGCTGCCACCTGCCTAGCCTGACGGCCGTCGACGGCTGCAGACCTGCCCGCCTATGGCCGAGCTCACAGCCCGTTGGCACAGGTCGCTGACGGAAATTGCTGAGGCGCACTGGCAGGCCCTGACGGCAGCATCGTCGCTTCCCTTCTACTCCTGGCGCTGGCTGCAGGCTCTGGAGAGCTCCGGCAGCATCGCGCCCCGCCAGGGCTGGCAGCCGCTGCATCTGTCCCTCTGGCGCGGTGAGCAACCGGTGGCGGTGGCGCCCCTCTATCTCAAGGGGCACAGCTACGGCGAGTTCGTGTTCGATCAGTCGTTCGCCCAGCTGGCCGGTCAGCTGGGCCTGCGCTACTACCCGAAGCTGCTGGGCATGAGCCCGGTGAGCCCGGTGCAGGGCTACCGCTTCCACGTCGCCCCCGGCGAGGACGAGGCCGCGCTGACGGCGCTGCTGCTGCGGTTGATCGACGATTTCTGCGCCGAGCAGGGCATTCTCAGCTGCAATTTCCTCTACGTCGATCCCGCCTGGCAGCCCCTGGCCGAGGCTGCCGGCTGCGCCACCTGGCTCAATCAGCAGAGCCTGTGGAGCAACCCCGGCTACAGCGATTTCAACGCCTATCTCCAGAGCTTCAATGCCAACCAGCGCCGCAACGTCCGCCGCGAGCGCCAGGCGGTGGCCGCCGCGGGGATCACGGTGACGCCCCTCGCCGGGGAGGCCCTGCCGCCGGCCCTGGTGCGGCGGATGCATGCCTTCTATGCCGAGCACTGCAGCCGCTGGGGCCCTTGGGGCAGCAAGTACCTGAGCGAGGCCTTCTTCGATCAGCTGGCCGATGACCCGGGTCTGCGTCGCCATCTGGTGCTGTTCAGTGCCCACCGCGGCGATCCCCTCGATCCCCTGGCGATGTCCCTGTGTGTGTACAGCGACACGATGCTCTGGGGTCGCTACTGGGGCAGCGACGTGGAGATCGAGAACCTCCACTTCGAGGTCTGTTACTACGCGCCGATCGAGTGGGCGATCGACCGCGGCATTCAGCGCTTCGATCCCGGTGCCGGCGGCAGCCATAAGCGCCGCCGTGGCTTCCTGGCCCAGCCCCACGCGTCCCTGCATCGCTGGTATCAGCCCCGCTTCGATGGGATCGTGCGCCGCTGGCTGCCGGAGGCCAACGCCGGCCAGCTGGAGGAGATCGCGGCGATCAACGCCGAACTGCCGTTCAAGGCGGCTGTGCCCGGGCTTGTGGAGCCGGCTGCGTAGCATCGACCCCATGACCAGCCTCTCCGCTGAGCACCGCCATCAGCTCGATGACCGGCTCTCCCAGCGCTTCATCGCTCTTGATCCCGCGGGCTATTTCCTGATCAAGCTGGATCGCGAGGCCGGTGAGCTCATCGCCGAGCACTACGGCAACGGCATCGATGAGCGCGGCCTGGCCACCGACCCCGACACCGGTGAAGTGATCAGTTGCCGCGGCGCCGGTCCGCGTACCCCACTGATGGTCTACCGCGGTCGTACCGCCAAGCAGCTGGGCATCGCTCTCACCGAAGGCGAGGGCCCCCATCCGATCAGTCGGCTCGATCACGCTCTCTACATGGGCCGCGAGCTGCAGAAAGCCGAGCGAGCCCTGGCCGAAGGCGGCGACTACGTCCAGGACTGAACCGGCAGCAAGGGATCGCCAGGCTGGATCAGACCGGCTGCAACTCACGCGAGGTCGTGGTGGCGGCTGGGGGTTCCGGCGGCAGCGCCGCCAGTTGCTCCTGGATCTCGCGGGTCACCACCGCCCGATATTCCTGGAAGTGCTCGTTGTGGGCGAGGGTCACCACGTATTGCTCCAGGTTGGCGGGGTTGCGCCGGGCGATCCGCAGCACGGAGCGCCAGAAGCGGAATCGGGTGTTGCGCTTGAAGCCCTGACGCCACACCACAGTCGCCAGGGCGCGCACATCGTTGAGGGCTGGCAGGGCCGGCTTGTCGGAGTTCTCGGGCTTGAAGAACGCCTTCCAGCGCGGGGCGCCCACCTTGCCGTAGTAGTGGGTGACACGCTCGATATAGGCGTTCGGCTCATAGAGGCGGCAGAAGGCATCCACGTACTCGTTGGCGATGTCGCGGATCGGCCGGCTCGGCACGAAGTTGAGCAGGTTGGTCTGGTTGACGCCCTTGGCGTCGGCCTTCTCCTGGATCAGGCGCCCCTCCTTCTCCAGGCGATGCCAGAGGCCGGTGTTGGGCAGGGCCTGCAGCATGCCCATCATCGCGGCGGGAATGCCGGTGCGGCTGACAAAGCGCACGATCCGGTCGCCGGCACCGGTCTGCTCGCCATCGAAGCCGATGATGAAGCCCGCCATCACGCGGATGCCATAGCTGGTGATCCGATCCACGGAGTCCTCCAGCGAGCTGCGCGTGTTCTGGTGCTTGCCTGCCACGGAGAGGCTGGCTTCGTCAGGGGTTTCGATGCCTAGGAACACCGCTTCGAAGCGGGCCTCGGCCATCATCCGCATCATCTCGTCGTCGGCGGCGAGATCCACCGAGGCCTCGGTGGTGAAGCTGAAGGGATAGCCATGGTCGATCTGCCACTGCTTGATCGCCGGTAGCAGCAATTTGGCGTTGCGCTTGTTGCCGATGAAGTTGTCATCCACCAGGAAGATCGCGCGACGCCAGCCCAGGTCGTAGAGGCACTGGAGTTCGGCGATCAGCTGTTCCGGGGTCTTGGTGCGCGGCTTGCGGCCGTAGAGCACGATGATGTCGCAGAACTCGCACTGGAACGGGCAGCCGCGCGAGAACTGCACGCTCATCGAGTCGTAGGCATCGAGCTCGAGCAGATCGAAGCGCGGCACCGGCGTGCCGGTCACATCCGGCTTGTCGCCGTTGGCGCTGAAGCGTCCGCTGCGCTCGCCCCGCTCGATCGCCTCGATGAACAGGGGCAGGGTGATCTCCCCCTCATCGAGCACCTTGAAATCGGCAAGGGCGATTTCGGGCGCATCCGGGGTGGAGCTGGCGAAGGGCCCGCCCACGGCCACGGGCAGTCCCCGTCGCTTGGCCTCGGCGATCTGGGCGGCCATGTCCGCCTTCTGCACGATCATCCCCGAGATCACCACGAGCTCGGCCCAGGCCCATTCCTCTTCGGTCAGCTCGCGCACATTGCGGTCGACCAGCTTCATCTCCCAGTGCTGGGGGAGCAGAGCTGCCACCGTCACCAGCCCGAGAGGCGGCAGCAGGACCTTGCGGTTCACCAGCTCGAGAATCTTCTCGTAGCTCCAGAAGGTCTTCGGAAATTCCGGATAGATGAACAGGGTGCGCATGCCGTCGCTGGTCCTCGGTGTGGATCCGATCGGCGGCTGAACCGGCGGCGGAGGCCGATCCATGGGGCCAGACCCCGTGGCGGCAGGGCCGCACAGCGGTGAACCGATGGCTTCGCTTCAGCCTAGGCGCAGTGCGCGGTTCCCTGGCGATCTGCTGTAATAGCGCCAACCTCAGCCAGTCACCGTCATGGGTCCCGTCATCTACCTGGTTCTGGTGGCTGGTGGTCTGACTGCCGCCGCCGCCATCGCCTTCGTGCTGCGCGGCATCAAACTGATCTGAGGGGCCAGCTGAGCTGGTCTTTCCGCTTCATCACTCCGGCAGCCTGCTAGCTCAGGCGCATGCGCCGGTGCAGCAGAAGCTCCCGGCAACCCAGCAGCGCTCCCAGACCGCCGAGCAGGCCAAAGCAGCCCCACACTCCAAGCGGTGGCCACAGGCTCAGCCCTGCTGCGAGCAGGCCGCTCAGGCCACCGCCACCCAGGAAGGCGATCTGCCCCAGGCCGGCCATCCGGCCCCGCAACACCTGTGGGGCATGAACCTGAATGATCAGATTCGTGCCGGCCAGCAGGCAGGCCGTACCCAGACCGATCAGGAAAGCCATCGCCAGGCCCCAGGCCTGCATCAGCCCGGGCGCCACCGCCGTCGTTTCGCGCAGCGCCAGGCCCAGCTGGGCGGCACCCGTGGTCAGGGTGCTGACACCCAGCAGCAGGCCAGGTCGCCGGCCCAGGCGCACCGCGTTGCGCTGCAGCACCACGCCACCGCTGATGCTGCCCGCGGCGATCACGCTCGTGAACAGTCCCAGGGCCAGGGGGCTCGGGCCCAGCAACCGCTCGGCCATCAGTGGCGCCAGGCCCGGATGGAAGAATCCCACCAGGCAGGCCAGGCCCGTGAAGCGCAGCACGTGACGCAGGGCGGGGCCGCACTCCCGCCAGGCGGTGCCCAGGCTGGCGTTCGTGCCCGGTGTGCTGCGACGTTCCTGATCCCGGCGGGGCTGCATCAGCCACAGCAGGGTGGCGATCGGCAGCAGGTAGCTGGCCGCATCCAGGCTCAGGGCCAGGGTCGGTCCGGTGGCGGCCAGCAGCACCCCCCCGATCGGCGGCCCCACCAGCTTGCCGACGTTGAAGATCACCGAGAAGCTGGCCAGATAGGGCCCGAGCTGATCGGGTTCATCCACCAGCAGGGCCACATACTTGTTGCGCGCGGTGAGCTCATAGGCACTGGCGGTGCCGATGCCGAGCGTGCTGAGCAGCAGCAGTCCGTCCTGCACGCTGCCCCTGCTCACCGGGATCGCCAGGGCGCCGAGCACGGCCGCGGCGCCCGACATGTCGCACTTCATGTCTTCCATGAAGTTGCTGGGCTTCAGG
>RFPK01000271.1 GCA_009926195.1 Synechococcaceae bacterium WB4_1_0192
GCGCGGCGCTCGACCAAAGCCGTGCGGAGCGGGGCGGGCAGGTGGGCGAGACGCGACATGCCGATCCTTGGTAAGCAGTGACACGATTCTCCCACGCAGGACCGGGGCGCCAGGCTGGGGGAATGGCGGAGCGCTGGAGCCCGGATCATCTGCGTCTGCACAGGCTGCTGCTGCGTCAGCCGGCGCTGCTGCCGAAGGGGGCGACCCTGCTGGTGGCGGTATCCGGCGGGCAGGATTCGATGGCCCTGCTCGCCCTGCTGCAGGACCTGCGCCGGCTGCACGGCTGGACGCTGCAGCTCTGGCACGGTGATCACGGCCTGCGCCCGGAGTCGGCGCAACAGGCCGCCGAACTGGCCGCCTGGACGGCGGCCCAGGGACTGCCGCTGACGCTGGACACCTGGCGGCGGCCGCACCCCGACGAAGCCAGCGCCCGCACCTGGCGGTACCAACGCCTGGTGGAGCGGGCCACCGCGCTGGGGGCTGACCATGTGCTGACCGGCCATACCGCCAGCGACCGGGCCGAAACCCTGCTGCTGCGGCTGGCGCGGGGGAGCCATCGCCGCGGTCTGGGCGGCCCGCGGGCCAGCCGGACGCTGGCGAGGAACCTGCAGCTGGTCCGGCCCCTACTGGTGTTCAGCCGCGCCGACACCGCCCGCCTCTGCCAGCAGCTGGCCCTGCCGGTGTGGCGCGATCCCAGCAATGACAGCCCCGCCTACAGCCGCAACCGGATCCGAACGGAGGTGATGCCGGTGCTTGAGGCGCTGTACCCCGGGGCCGAGCGGCGCATCTGCGCCCTCAGTGAACGGCTCGGCGAGGAGGAGCAGGCGATCACGGAGCTGACGGAGCTGGGGCTGCAGAGCCTGCGCTGCGGCGATGATCTGGGGCGCCGGGCGCTGATGGCGCTGGCGGCGGCCAACCGGCGCAGACTGCTGCACCACTGGCTGGCGCGGCGCGGCGCCACGGGCCTGGGGGCCGAGGCCCTGGACAGCCTGCTGGCACGCCTGGAGCCGCAGCGCGGCCCAGGCCGGATCGATCTGGGGGGTGGGCTGACCCTGCACTGGGATCGGCAGCGGCTGTGGCTGACGGAACGGCGGCAGCCGCCCTAGATAAGGGCGACAACAGCAGACGCCAGCGATGAGCGACGGCCTGGAAGACGCCTACATGGCAGTGGAGCAGGCGTACGGGCAGGGGGACTTCGCAACGGCGCTGAATCTGGCGACCGAGCTGCTCGCCCTGGTGCCCGCCGGCCGTGAGGACCTGCTCGATCACCGGCTCCATCTGATGATCGGCCACATCCATGGCTTCGGGCTGGGCCAGCCCGCGCAGGCGGCTGCCGCCTACGCGCTGGTGCTGGCGACCTGCACCAACCCCGCCTACCGGGACCTGGCCAGCCAGGGGCTGGCCCGCACCGGCGGAGGCACGGCGACTCCAGCGGAGGCGGCGCCGGACGGCCAGCGATCTCCGGCTCGGGCGCGGGTGCAGCGGCGGGGGCGGCCACGGCAGCTGGAGCGGCGGCAACAGCCGACGCGGCGCTGGGGGCGGCAGCCACGGCCGCCAACTCGCGACGGGGCTGGGGAGCGCGATCGCGGCCGCCATCACGGCCACCGTCGCGGCGACCACCGCGCGGCGCCGGGCGGCTGTCGGGTTCGGCATCAGCACGACCCTTGTAGGCAGGCGTGCCGCCGGGAGCTGGCTGCACCAGGCAGATGATCAGGGGCTCCACCTGCAGCTCGCGGCGGAGGCGACGCTGCAGACCGATTTCGATCTCGCGCTGCACACCCATCCAGTCGACATCAGGGGCCTTGCCACCGCTGTTGCGCGACAGCTGCTGCCAGCGGTTCTCCAGCACCCAGGTGATCTCACGCTCGGCCCAGAGGCTGAGCTTGCGCGGGTCAGCGGCGGTGACCACACCGCGCAGATTGACCCGTGGCGGAGCGGCCATCACGCCATCGGTGCTGACCACCGCCAGCAGGGTGATCACACCGTCTTCGGCCAGCTGCTGGCGCTCCTTGAGCACGCGGGCATCGACGATGCCGTTGCGGGAGGCATCGAGCAACTCAATGCCGGCCTTGACAGGTTCGCCCTTGCTGATCGAATCGGCGGTGAGTTCCACCACATCGCCGTTGTCGATGATCAACATGTTTTCGGCGGGAATCCCCATCGACTGCGCCGTCTTGCTGTGGCACACGAGCATGCGGTGCTCACCGTGCACGGGCACGAAGAACTTGGGCCTGGTGAGGGCCAGCATCAGCTTCTGATCCTCCTGGCTGCCATGGCCGGAGACGTGGATGCCCTCGCCCTTGCCGTAGACCACCTTGGCGCCGAGCATCATCAGCCGGTCGATGGTGTTCACCACCGAAATGGTGTTGCCGGGGATCGGGCTGGCGGAGAAGATGATCGTGTCGGAGGTCTTGACCTGCACCTGGGGATGCTCACCCCGGGAGATGCGGCTCAGGGCCGCCAGCGGCTCACCCTGGCTGCCGGTCATCAGCAACAGGGTTTCGCGATCGGGCAGATCGCGGATCTGCTTGATCGGCACGAACAGATCATCGGGGCAGCGCATGTAGCCGAGCTCGCGCGCCTTGGCGATCACGTTCAACATCGAGCGGCCCAGCAGGCCCACCTTGCGACCGTGCTTGAGCGCCAGCTCAAGGATCATCGCCACCCGGTGGGTGGAGCTGGCGAAGGTGGTGAGGATCACGCGCCCCTCGGCCTGGGCGATGTGACGATCGAGGTTGGGGAACACGGCCCGCTCGGGCGGGGTGAAGCCCGGCAGTTCAGCGTTGGTGGAGT
>RFPK01000272.1 GCA_009926195.1 Synechococcaceae bacterium WB4_1_0192
GATGTGGGGCTCGAGCTGGGGCTCGGGGAGCTTGAGGTGGCGATCACCGCCGACTTCGAGGGCAGCCTCTGTCAGGCCAGCCAGGCGGTGCGCAACGACGGTCCCGGCACCGGTGCGGTGCTGGTGGATTTCACCCACCCTTCGGTGGTGTACGAGCACACCCGGGCTGCGATCGCCTATGGGGTGCATCCGGTGATCGGTACGACCGGCCTCTCGCCGGCCCAGCTCAGCGACCTGGCCAGCTTTGCGGACAAGGCCTCGGTGGGTGGCGCCGTGATTCCCAACTTCTCGGTGGGGATGGTGCTGCTGCAGCAGGCCGCCGCCGCTGCGGCCCGCTTCTACGAGTTCGCCGAGCTGACCGAACTGCATCACAACCGCAAGGCCGATGCCCCCAGCGGCACCTGCATCAAGACCGCCGAACTGATGGAGGAGCTGGGCCGCAGCTTCAATGCGCCCCAGGTGGAAGAGCATGAGACCCTGGCCGGATGCCGTGGCGGTCAGCGTGAGAGTGGGCTGCGCCTGCACTCGATCCGCCTGCCGGGCCTGGTGGCTCACCAGGAGGTGATGTTCGGTGCCCCCGGTGAGACGTACACCCTGCGCCACGACACGATCGAGCGCTCGGCCTACATGCCGGGTGTGCTGCTCAGCGTGCGGCGGGTGCGCAGCCTGGAGGGCTTGGTCTATGGCCTGGAGCGGCTGCTCTGAGCCGCCTCGGTGCGCCACGGTCCCGGGCGGCAACATGGACAGCAGCTGAAGCTGCGCACAAGCCGACCCGATGCTGATTCCGCTGCGCCCCGGCGAGCTGCCACGCCTGATCCCGGCAGTGGCCACGGGGCCCCAGTTCAATGCCTGCAGCGGCAGCCCTCAGAAGCTGCTGCAGCGTCTGTTCATCTCGGTGATCGGCGGGGTGATCAGCCTGCTGATCTACGGCGGCGTTTCGATGACCAGCCAGATCGCCCCCTTCATGCTCGTGGTGGGTGTGGCCCTTCTTCTCTATGTGCTGTGGGGGCCGATCGTGGAGGCCGGCCGGCGCAATGCGGTGCTGCGGCGCTATCCGGCCGCAGCGATTTTCGAGGGTGAGGTCGCCGACCTCTACACCCGGGAGCTGGTGGAGGGCCGCCAGGAGACCACCGACCGCCAGGGGCGCCTGGAGCTGGTGGAAAACCGCCGCACCTGGCTCTGCCTGGAGTTGGAGGATGAGGATGGTTACCTCGGCAGCCTGCGCTTCCCCTACGACAAGAAGCACAAGGCGATCCGGCGAGGGATGGTGGTGAGGTGCCTGGTGCTGAGCGAGCGCAAGGATTTTTCGCGGATCGGTGCCCTGAGCGATGCCTGGCTGCCCCAGCCGAAGCTGTGGGTGGGCGACTACCCCTACCTGCTGCGGCCTGCTTTTGAGGAGCTGTGCCTGCGGCGCCTGGCCTGAGACCGGCCGGCTGCCCTCAACCGGTAACGACCTCGTTACACCCCGCAATATTGCGTTACAATCTGTTCAACACCACCTCCGCGAGGTCTCCATGGTCCAGGCCAACCCCGCTGCCCCCTCCGTCATCCGCGGCGCCACCGTCACCGAAGAAGACGGTGGTCGTCTCAACGCCTTCGCCACCGAGCCCCGCATGCAGGTGGTCGACGCCGATAACGGCTGGGGTTTCCATGAGCGCGCCGAGAAGCTGAATGGCCGCATGGCCATGCTCGGCTTCATCGCCCTGCTCGCCACCGAATTCGCCCTGGGCGGCGAAGCCTTCACCCGCGGTCTGCTGGGTATCGGCTGATCCGGCTCGGGCTCCCCTGGGGCCCGGCCGACGATCCGCGTTTCGTCATCACCGCAGCACAGAATCGTGCTGCGGTTTTTTGTGGCTGGTGTCCGTGCCTGTGCCTTCGCCCCAGACGCCACCGACATTGCGGGCCCGGGTCAGCGGTGCCGGCCCCAGCGGTGCCCTGGCCGCCCTGGCCCTGGCCCGCGCCGGCTGGCAGGTGCAGCTGGACGATCCGCTCGGCCCCGAGCAGCTCAGGACCCGTAGCCGGGCCTATGCCCTGACCCATTCCAGCCGTCGGCTGCTGGAGCAGCTTGATCTCTGGTGCCCGCTGCAGCCTCACCTGGCCCCCTTTCGCCAGCTTGAGCTCTGCGACCGCGCCTTGGACCGACAGCTCCGCTTCAGCACCGACGACCTCCCCGCCCGCCATCGGGCCGCTGCAGGGGGCGCGGTGGGGTGGATCCTGCAGCACCCACCGCTGATGGCGGTCCTGCTGCGGGCGCTGCAGGCCGAGCCGGCCATCCGGCTGCGGCTGGGCCTGTCGCAGTCTGAGGCCATTGCGGCGTCCCCCAGTGCCGAGGGCTTTGATCTGCTGGTGGCTGCCGATGGTCATGACTCCCCGACCCGTCAGGCGGCGGGTCTACGACGCTGGGGCTTTGCCTACCGCCAGGGCTGTCTCACCGTGCAGGTCCGTCTCAGAGGGGGAGAGCCGGAGCAGGCCTGGGAGCTGTTCCGTCCAGAGGGGCCCTTCGCCGTGCTGCCCCTCGGCGGTGACGCCTATCAGCTGGTGTGGAGCGCGCCGCTGCCGCGCCTGCAGCAGCTGCAGAGTCTCGATGGCGTCGCCTTCCTCGATGCCCTCAGTGCCGCCCTGCCGGAGCAACTCCAGGCGGAGGTCCTGCTCGATCAGCCGCGGGCCTTTCCGGTGGCCTGGGAGCTGGCCTGGCCGCTGCGACGCCGGCGTCTGGTGTTGTTGGGGGAGGCGGCCCATCGCTGCCATCCGGTGGGCGGTCAGGGGCTCAACCTCTGCTGGCGGGATGT
>RFPK01000273.1 GCA_009926195.1 Synechococcaceae bacterium WB4_1_0192
GGCGCAGGATCCGGCCCTCCCGGTTGAGCTCCAGCAGACGCAGCTGCAGCGCGCCCCGCCAGGTGCTCAACAGCAGCCACACCCTCTCGCCACCGAGGCGGCAGGCACTGCCGAGCACGCCAGCGCTTCCCAGCCAGAGCTGCCGTGGTGGTTGACCCGGCTCCACCAGCTCCAGGGAGCGGCGGAAATCAGGCCAGTGGCGCAGCAGCAGTGCCCTGCCGCTGACAGGGCAGAAACTGCTCAGGTCGCGGCTGCCCGGCAGCACCTGGCGCCGGGCAGCCGCGACCTGCGCTCCAGCAACCAGCGGCTGCAGGCTCAGCCCATCCAGTTCCGGGACCACCACCGCGCCCCCCTGCGGCAACAGCTGCATCGCTCCGGAAGCCTCCACGGGCAGCTCCCGCCGTTCGCCTCCGCGCAGCCAGATCTGGGTGCGGCTCCGCCCCAGGTTGGTGCTGCTGGCCTGCACCAGCAGGTCGCCGCGGCGGTTGCTGCTCAGGTGGGCATAGAGCTGCGGTTCCGGCAGCAGCAGCTCCAGGCCCGTGGCCCTGGGTTCCGCGCCCGGTTGCCGAGCCAGGGCAGCTTGCTGCAGGGACAGGCGCCACACCCGCTGCCCCCGCGGCTCCATGCTCACCAGGGCGATGCCGGAGCCATCCCCCAGGGGCATCACAGCGCTGATGCGTGGCAGTGGGGGCGTCAGCGCCTGCCAGCGACCGTCACGGCGCTGCAGCTGCAGTTGCTCACCATGGCGCAGTGGCACCACTGCCAGCAGCCGCGGCCGCGGATCCCAGATCCATCGCTGGGGTGGCAGGGCCTGGCCGCGGTGGTCCAGGCCGGCGATCTGCAGCGCGATCGGACCCGTCAGCGGTTGGCCGGTCGTCAGCAGTAACCGCAGCGGGTTGCTCTCCCCCAGCCATTGGTGCGGATGGGCCGGTTGCAGCCGGCTGCGGGCCGTCAGGCTGGCGGGTTGCATCGGCCGGCTGAAGCGCACGCTCAGGGCCGCTGGTCCGGAGCTGGCCGTGCTCGATTGAAGGCCCAACAGGCGTGGCGGTCGGCGCAGTAGCAGTTGTTGCTGGATCATCGCCAGTAGCCCTGCAGCCGCCAGCAGTGCCAGGACGCGATGACGGCCCGCGTTCATGGCTCGAGCGGCCGCGGCGGCCGGGGAATTGGCCGGATCTGACGGGCGATGACGACGCTTTGCCAGCGGCCGTCATGGCGCTCCACTCCCATGCGTCCACGGATCGCCAGCCATTGATCCGCCTGGGGTCTGAAGCCGCGCGGCCAGCGCACGGGCAAGCCCACCGGGCTGGCGTCAGCCAGGCAGCAGCGCACCAGCAGCCGGGCCAGTTGCGCGGGTTCCCCGGGCCGTGCCAGCACAAAGCCGCTGATGTTCACTGGATCATCGGCGTAGAGCGCGGGGTCGGGCTGGCTGCGCAGCAGCCGCACCCAGTCGGTGAGGCTGCGCTGGCCCGGCGGCAGCTGGAATTCAAGCCCGGTCTGCTGGTCGCCAGCACCGCCAGGGTCGCCGCTGCGGTTCGCGGCCAGATCGCTGAAAGACGGATTGGGGGGCACCAGCAGCACCGCCAGGGCCAGCAGGCAGCTGAGGCTCCAGCGGCGCCGGCTGCGGCGGTCACTGGGGCTGGGGCGGTTGGCCTGCTGGATCGCCAGGGCCAGCAGCAGCACACCGCTCACCCCCACCAGTGGGTGGAACGCGCCCCGCAGCAGCAGGTCGAGACGGCCGCTGAGGCTGCTCGATAACAGCACGCTGCCCCAGAGGGCCAGGGCCAGGGGCCGGATCAGAGCAGTAGCAGATTCACCCATTGGCCGATCAACAGCACGGTCAGGGAGGCGCCTGCGGCAGTGAGCGCGATGGCCCGGGGCCGCAGCACCACGCCGAACAGCCCCAGCAGTTTGAGATCCACCACCGGACCCAGTACCAGGAAGGCCAGCAGAGCACCAGGGGTGATCTGGCCCGCGAAGCCGAGAGCCAGGAAGGCATCGACGCTGGAGCACACTGAGACCACCACCGCCATCAGCATCAGGCCGAGCACCGAGAGGGTGGGGGTGCCGCCCACCAGCAGGAGCCAGCTGCGCGGTAGCAGGGTCTGGACCAGGGCGGCGATCGCGCAGCCCAGCACCAGCAGGGTGGCCAGGTTGAGGAATTCCCGGCTGCAGTGCTCCAGCACACTGTTTAGATCGGCCCTGGTCGCAGTTGTGCCGGTTGCCGCCGGGGTGGGGGGTGGCGTGGCTCCGATCAGCCCGGAGCGCCGTTCCAGCAGTCCAAGCTTGTGCAACGGCTGGTTCAGTCGTCGCTCCGCCAGCAGGCCGGGCTCCAGCAGCTGGCTTTCGGACAGCTGTTGCAACAGGGCCGTGAGCGCCAGAGCCAGCAGCAGCGCCGCCAGGGGCCGGGCCGCCAGCAGCCAGGGTTGATCCGGAAAGGCGGCCCAGGTGCTGGCCAGCACGATCGGGTTGAGGACCGGTGCGGCAAAGAGGAAGCCCAGGGCGGTGCCGATCGGGGCCCCACCGGCCAGCAGGCGTCGCGCCACCGGCACATTGCCGCACTCACAGGCCGGCAGGGCAAAGCCCATGGCCGCCCCGGTCAGGGGGGCCAGCAGTGGCTGCCGGGGCAACTGCTGCAGCCAGAGGCCGCCGGGCGTGAGCCAGCGGGTCAGCCCGGAGATCAGCACGCCGATCAGCAGGAACGGCAGGGCCTCCAGCAGGAGGCCCTGAAAGATCGCCCAGGCGGTGGCCAGCCGATCCATCC
>RFPK01000274.1 GCA_009926195.1 Synechococcaceae bacterium WB4_1_0192
CACCACCTGCTGCTGCTCGCGCAGCTGGCCCGAATACCCCAGTTGCCGCGCCAGGGCGCCCAGGGTGGCGGGATCCCTGCCGCCCTGCTCAGGGAAACAGGCCGCCCACCAGATCTGATGGTCGAGCTTGTTGGCCGGACCCACCGGGCCACCGGGATTCAGCTCGCGGATCACCAGATCGGAGCCGCGGCGCATCAGCCGCATCGGCGCCGCAGGGCTGCAGCGCAGGGTCTCCACCGCCAGCTTGACGCCGGTGGGCTCCTCCAGCCAGACCACGATCGTGCGGGCGGAGGGATCACGGGGATCCGGCTTGGGGTCGTAGACGCCGATGGCGTGGAGGCCATTCATCGTCTGCCACTCCCGCAGCAGCACCAGCCCCGCCGGGCGCTGATCCTGCGGCCGGCGGAAGGGATTGCCCGCCTCGGAGCCAGCGGCGCCATCGGTGGCGGACTGGGCGAGGACCGGCCGCAGGGCCAGCGGCAGGCTCAGGAGCGGCGGCAACGCCAGCACCAGCGCCAGGCGCGGCCAGGCGGTACGGACAGGACGCCGACGGGCAGCAACCATTGCGGCAGCCAGAACAGGTGCTTGCCAGCATGGGCGGGCATGGCCGATCCCGTCATCTACCTCGACCACCAGGCCAGCACCCCCTGCACGGCAGCGGTGCTGGCGGCGATGGCCCCCTGGTGGAGCGACCAGTGCGCGAACCCCAGCAGCCGCCTGCACCGCAGCGGCCTGCGGGCGGCGGCAGCGCTGGAGCAGGCCCGCAGCCGCCTCGGCGCCGCCCTGGCGGTCGACCTGGATCGCCAGCCGCAACGGCTGGTGTTCACCAGCGGCGCCACCGAAGCCAACAACCTGGCCCTCAAGGGGCTGGCCGAGGCGGAACTGGCGGCCGGCGGCCGGCGCCGGCATCTGATCACCGTGGCCAGCGAGCACCGGGCCGTGCTCGACCCGCTGCGGCACCTGGCCCGGCATGGCTTCCAGCTCAGCGAGCTGCCGGTGGAGCCGGATGGCCTGCTCGATCCGGCCCGCCTCGCCGCCGCCCTGCGACCCGACACGCTGCTGGTGAGCGTGATGGCCGCCAACAATGAGATCGGCGTGCTGCAGCCGCTGGCGGCGATCTCGGCCCTCTGCCGCCCCCGGGGCATCCGCGTCCACTGCGATGCCGCCCAGGCCGTGGGCCACATTCCCCTCCGCCCCGACGCGCTTGGCATCGATCTGCTCAGCTTCAGCGGTCACAAGCTGGGCGGACCACCCGGCATCGGCGCCCTGCTGATCGCTCCAGGACTGTCGCTGGCAGCGCAGCAGCACGGCGGCAGCCAGGAGCATGGCCTGCGGGCTGGCACGCCGCCGCTGCCGTTGGTCGTGGGGCTGGGACTGGCGGTGCAGCAGGCGGTGGCCACGCAGCCGGAGCGCAGCACCCGGCTGGCGGCCCTGCGCGATCGGCTCTGGCAGCAGCTGCAGGCCGTCGGTGGCATCGAACGCAACGGCGCGGCCACACCTCGCCTGGCCCACAACCTCAGCGTGCGGGTGGAGGGGGTCGATGGCGCCGCCCTGCACAGCCGGCTGCGCCGGCACCTGGCCGTGAGCAGCGGCTCCGCCTGCGCCGGCGGCGAGCCCTCCCACGTGCTGCAGTCCCTGGGCCTGAGCCGTCAGCAGGCGGCGGCCTCGATCCGCTTCGGGCTCGGGGCCGACACCACTGCCGCCGAGATCGACGCCGCCGCCACCGTGGTGCAGGACGTGGTCACGGCGCTGCGGCGGGGCCCCACAGGCTGAGCAGCAGGAACCCCGCCACCCCCAGCACCGCCAGCAGCACCTGAGCCAGGCGACTCACCAGCAGGCCACTCACCACCGCCAGGCCCACCAGCAACGCCCGCCGCAGGGTCAGCAGCCAGCCGCTGGCGGCGGTGGCCGGCGCAGCACCGAGCAGGGGCGCCAGCAGCTCACCGAGGCTGGCGCCGAGCAGCGGTCCCAGCAGAGCCCCCAACAGCGGACCGCCCACCGGCAGGGCCGGCAGCAATCCCAGCATCCCCACCACCAGCCCGATCGCCGCGCCGATGTAGGCCCAGCGGCTGGCCTGCAACCGCGACGCCCCGAGCACCATCGCCAGCAGATCGGCGGCCCAGCCGAGCAGGCACAGCAAGGCAGCCAGCAGCAGCGTCGGCCAGCCGGCGCTGAAGCCCACGGCCCAGCACCAGAGCAGCGCCCCGACCGGCAGCAGCACCAGGCCGGGCAGCACCGGCAGGGCGGCCCCGGGGATCGCCAGCAGCTGCACCAGCAGCGCCGCCCACCACAGCCAATCGCTGCGCTCCATCAGAACACCGACTCCATCAGTCCCCCCTGCCACAGCGGTCAGAGCACGTCACCATCGCTACTCTCCGGCCAACGACAGGCTGAGCATGGGTCTGCCCACCCCCGGCACCAACAACCTGCAGGTGCTGCGCGCCGTGGAGGAGGGCTGGCAGGCCTTCTGCCGTGCCCCCTGGCCCTTCCTGCTGTTCCAGGCGCTGGTGCTGGTGATCACCGTGCCCTGCGTGCTGCTGGCGATGGCCGGCGCCCTGCGCCTGGGCGGTGGCGAACCGACGGCCCTGCCACCCGTCCTGGCCGCGTTCGCCCTGGTGGGCGGTGTGGTCGGCGCCGTGCTGGCTGCCCTGTGGGGCGTTGTGGGGCTCAACCGCGGCGCCTGGCTCTGCCTGGATGGCCAGCGACCCGTGTTCCGCACCTTCACCCGCTGGGATGGCGCAGCAGCCGGCCGGCTGCT
>RFPK01000275.1 GCA_009926195.1 Synechococcaceae bacterium WB4_1_0192
GCCTTGGGCCAGGCAACGGGGGCATCACCCCCGTTTTTTTGTGCCCGGTCCCGGGCTCACGCCGTCTGGGCGGGCTCAGATCCCCAGCTCACGCCAGACGGCGGAGCGCAGCTGATCGAGGTTGGCGGCGGTGGCGGCGGAAATGGCGAGCACCGGTTGGCCGCAGTGGGCACTGGCCTGCTCCAGCTTTTCGGTCAGCTCCTCTTCCAGCAGCAGCTCGATCTTGTTGAGCGCCACCAGGCGTGGTCGCTCCGCCAGACCGTGGCCGTAGGCCTCCAGCTCCTGCTCCACCACCGCCAGATCCGCCACCACGTCGTCGCAGCTGGCATCCACCAGGTGGATCAGCAGCCGGGTGCGCTGGATGTGGCGCAGGAAGTCGTGCCCCAGCCCCGCCCCCTGGGCGGCGCCGGCGATCAGACCGGGGATGTCGGCGAACACGGTGCCGTCACCGGTGGGACGGCGCACGACCCCCAGGTTGGGCACCAGCGTGGTGAAGGGGTAATCGGCGATCTTGGGTCTGGCGGCCGAGAGCACCGAGATCAGGGTGCTCTTGCCGGCGTTGGGCAGGCCGATGATGCCGACCTCAGCCAGCAGCTTCAGTTCCAGCTGCAGGTTCCATTCCTCGCCGTCGCGCCCTTCGGTGCACTTCTCGGGGGCGCGGTTGCGGTTGCTCAGGTAGTGGGCGTTGCCGAGACCACCGCGGCCGCCGGCGGCCACCAGCAGCCGCTGGCCCTTATCCGTGAGATCCCCCAGCAGGATGTTGGTGCGCAGGTCGCGCACTTCGGTGCCGCAGGGCACCTTGATCGTGAGGTGATCGCCGCTGGCGCCGGTGCTCTTGTTCGGCCCGCCGCGACGGCCCTCCTGCGCTTCGAACAGCCGCTTGTACTTGAAGTCGAGCAGGGTCTGCAGATTGGGGTCGGCCTCCAGCCAGACGTCGCCGCCACGGCCTCCGTCGCCGCCGGAGGGGCCACCGGCCGGCACATACTTCTCGCGGCGGAAGGCGACGATTCCATCGCCACCGCGGCCTGCCCGCACCGCAATGCGGGCCTGATCAATGAACTGCATTTGACCAACCCTAGGATCGGGCCGCCGCAGGGCCCCGTCTTGGCAGAGGTTCGCTTCCAACAGGTCAGCAAGACCTATCCGCCCAGGCGTGGCAGCGCACCGGTTGAGGTGCTGCGCCACCTGGACCTTCAGATCGCCGACGGCGAGTTCCTGGTGCTGGTCGGTCCCTCCGGCTGCGGCAAGAGCACCCTGCTGCGGCTGCTGGCCGGTCTGGAGGCCCCCAGCTCCGGCGAGCTGTATGTGGGTGATCGCTGCGTGACGCGGCTGCGACCCGCCCAGCGGGACGTGGCGATGGTGTTTCAGAGCTATGCCCTGTATCCCCACCTGAGCGTGGCGGACAACATCGGTTTCGGTCTGCGTCGTCAACGCCGGCGCACGCCTCTGCAGCAGCTGGGCGATGGCCTGCACCGGGCCAGCCGCAGCCTGCCGGAACCCCTGCGGCTCGCCTCTGCCCGGGAGCAGCGCATCGAGCAGCGCATCGCCGAGGTGGCTGCCACCCTGGAGCTGGAGGCCCTGCTCGATCGACGGCCCAAGGAGCTCTCCGGTGGCCAGAAGCAGCGCGTGGCCCTCGGCCGGGCCATCGCTCGCCAACCGGCGGTGTTCCTGATGGATGAGCCGCTCAGCAACCTCGACGCCAAGCTGCGCACCGGTACCCGTGCTCAGATCGTTGAGCTGCAACGGCGCCTCGGCACCACCACGGTCTATGTGACCCATGACCAGGTGGAGGCGATGACGATGGGCCACCGCATCGCCGTGCTCGATCGCGGCGTGCTGCAGCAGCTTGGCACCCCACTGGAGCTCTACCAGTGGCCCGCCAATGTGTTCGTGGCCCAGTTCATCGGCAGCCCACCGATGACGCTGCTGCCGGTGACCAGTGCCGGCGGCGGTCAGCTCCAGCTCGGCAGCCATCGCTTCCTGCCTGAGGGACCGATCGCCGAGGCGCTGCTGCAGTGGGACGGTCAGGGCCGGCCGGCGTTGCTCACGGCGGGCCTCCGGGCCGAGCACCTCAGGCTGGCTCCCGCCACCAACCGCAACCTCCCCGCCGAGGTGAGCCATGCCGAGGCCCTCGGCAATGAGCAGCTGCTCACCTGCCGCCTGCTTGAGGGTGATCATCTGGTGCAGCTGCGGGCCGGCCCTGAGCAGACGGTGGTGCCGGGCCAGACCGTGCACCTGGAGGTTGATCCCTGTGGCTGGCGCCTGTTCGATGCCGACGGTGAGGCCATTCCCCGGCCGAAGCCGTTGCCGCTGCGGGGGCCGGAGCCGCTGCTGCCGGTGATCGGCTGAAGGGCCGGCGCACCGGGTGTGCCGGGATCGCTGCGGGCTGCCGCCTACTTCAGCCAGATGACGCTGCAGCCGGGGCCGCCATCACCGCGTTCGGCGTCGTTGACGCGCTCCACGTAGGGCAGCGTCGCCAGCCAGTCGCGCAGGCCCCGCTTGAGCTTGCCGCTGCCGATGCCGTGAATCACCCACACCGGTCCGTTGGCGGCGCGCAGCTGCTCCTCCACCGCTGCTTCGGCCTCATGGACGCGCAGGCCTCGCACATCAACGGTGTTGCCGCTGGTGCGCACCTGGGGGCCGCGGCTGGCGGGGTTGCGGCGACTGCGGATCGCCACCTGGGGTTTCACCGGTTCCGGCGGTGGAGCCGGTTTCTCCCCATGCAGTCC
>RFPK01000276.1 GCA_009926195.1 Synechococcaceae bacterium WB4_1_0192
TCGGAAATCTTCGGCACTGCGGCGCTGTTCTGGGTTCTGATCCCCATCGGCCTCGTCGGCGGCGCGCTGCTGCTCAAGCTTCAGGGCGATAACTGAGTCCCGGCTCCGCTTGAACACCGGCTCCGCCACGGCCCTTCCAGCCCTGCCTTTAGGCTCGGGCCTCGCTGAAGAAGCCTGATGCAGGTGCTGGTGATCGGTGCAACGGGAACGCTGGGCCGCCAGATCGCTCGGCAAGCCCTCGACGCCGGCCATCAGGTGCGCTGCATGGTCCGCTCGCCGCGCAAGGCCGCCTTCCTGCAGGAGTGGGGCTGTGAGCTCACCCGCGGTGATCTTCTCCAGCCCGACAGCCTGGATTACGCCCTTGAAGGGCAGGAGGCGGTGATCGATGCCGCCACCACCCGCGCCACCGAAGGCGGCAGCGTCCATGACACCGACTGGACGGGCAAGCTCAACCTGCTCAACGCCTGCGAGCGGGCGGGCGTCAAGCGCTTCGTGTTCGTGTCGCTGCTCGATGCCGAAAAGCATCGTGATGTGCCTCTGATGGACATCAAGCACTGCACCGAGCAGGCGCTGATCGACTCGGACTTCGACTACACAATCCTGCGTTGTGTGGCCTTCATGCAGGGCCTGATCAGCCAGTTCGCCATTCCGGTCCTGGAAAGTCAGACCGTGTGGGTGAGCGGCACTCCGACACCGATCGCCTACATGAACACCCAGGACATCGCCCGCTTTGCGGTGGCGGCCCTGGGCCGCCCCGAGACGATCCGCCGCTCCCTGCCGGTGGTGGGCCCCCGCGCCTGGTCCACCGGCGAGATCACGCAGCTGTGTGAGAAGTACAGCGGCAAGAGCGCCCGGGTGTTCCGGGTGCGGCCGTTTCTGCTGCGGATGATGCAGGCGGTCACCTCATTCTTCGAGCCGGCTGTGAACGTGGCCGAGCGGCTGGCCTTCGACAAGGTGATCGGCGGCGGCCAGCCCCTCAGCGCACCGATGGAGGAGAGCTACGCCGCCTTCGGTCTCGATCCGGCGGATACCACTGGTCTGGAGTCCTATCTGCGCGAGTACTACGACACGATCCTGCGCCGCCTGCGCGAGATGGAGGCCGACCTCGACAAGGACGCCAAGAAGAAGCTGCCCTTCTGACCCCCACCCGGCCGGCCCGGCTCGCCAGTGGTTCGGTTGTACTGTCGATGGTCTGTTGTTGAGCGCCGCTGATGTCCATCGCCCAGATCAAGAATCTGCAGCGCCGGCTCGGTCATCTCGAGCACGAGGCCGTTGAGGAGCTCAACCGCGCCTGCGGCCATGAGCTTTGGCAGAACCTCGGTTTCGATGCGTTCGACAGCCTTGATGATGCCGATCGCCGGGCACGCGCCAACTACTACTACGGTCAGCTGCAGGTGGTGCGTGAACTCAAGGACGTCCTGGGCTGAGGACCATGCCGGTGCGGGCGTTGGCGCTGATGACGGCGCCAAGCCGCCCTATCCGCCGCCGCCCCTGCGGCCCGACTTTCCCCCACCGGCCCGTCCGCCAGTGCCGACCTGAGCTGTTCTGCGGCGCAGCAGCTCGCCCAGGCGCCGTTCCTCCGCTTCGTTCAGCGGTCGCCACTGACCAGGCGCCAGGCCGCTCAGATCCAGGCAGGGGCCTCCATCCATCAGATCGATGGCCACCCGCACCAGGCGCAGGGTCGGCAGGCCGACGGCGGCGGTCATGCGCCGCACCTGCCGGTTCCGTCCTTCTTGCAGTTCGATCGCCAGCCAGCTGGTGGGGATGGCGGCCCGCCAGCGAATGGGTGGTTCCCGTGCCGGCAGCCCTGGATCGGCGATCACGCTGGCCCGGGCCGGCCGGGTGCGCTGGCCCTGGATCATCACGCCATCGCGCAGGGTCTGCAGGGCCCTCTCCTCGGCCGTGCCCTCCACCTGCACCCAGTACCGGCGCCAGTGTCCCCAGGCAGGGTCCGTGAGCCGCTGCTGCAGCCGGCCATTGCCCGTGAGCAGCAGCAGGCCTTCGCTGTCGGCATCAAGGCGCCCGGCGGCGTAGACATCCGGCACGGGGATGTGATCAGCCAGGCAGCCCCAGCGGCTGCCCGGTTCAGCGGTGAACTGGCTCAGCACCCCGTAGGGCTTGTGGAACAACAGTGTCGTCAGCGGCCGGCCTGGGGCTCCCCTCAGGATGCCTGCCGGGCGCGCCAGAGATTCACCACCCCGATCGAGATCAGCAGCAGACCCAGATCCATCGAGACGGGGGGCAGGATCATGGCGCAGGCTCCGGCAGTGGCGGCGACCCTAGCGGCCCCCGTTGGAGCCGGCGGGATGTCTGTGGTGTCCGCTGCGCCAACTAAGCTGTGCAGAGCAGTTCGGATCTTCCCTGGCAGCAGCGCATGATTGAGACCTCCGGCGTCATCGAGAAGGAACAGGGCAACGGGTTCTACCTGGTCACCCTCGAGCAGCCCGCAGGCCACCAATGCCTCTGCCGGGCCGCTGGCAAGCTCACCAAGTTCCGCATCAAGCTGCTGGCGGGCGACAAGGTTCTGGTGGAGATCAGCCCCTACGACCTCACCCGCGGACGGATCACCTATCGCGAGCGCAACGCAGGAGCCACCGGGCCCCGTCCTGGCGGCAACCGCCCCGGCGGCCCGGCAGAGGCATTGGTGGCCTGCGGGCTGCTCGAGGGTGACCAGGTAGAACCCGTTGCCCTGTTCCTTCTCGATGACGCCGGAG
>RFPK01000277.1 GCA_009926195.1 Synechococcaceae bacterium WB4_1_0192
GCCTGCTCGATACGGTGCGCTGCCTGGACAGCGGCTGTGAAGACCCCACAGGATTGCTGTTCCCCGAGCAGAGCGCAGGCAGCCTGACGGCGGCGCTCATGCATTTCGATCAGGGGCAGCTCTGGCGCCGGCTGCCGGCCGAGAGGCAGCGGCTCTGGGCCGAGCAGTTCAGCCCGCAGCGCTTCCGCGAACGGCTGAGCCAGCAGATCGAGCAGGCCTGGCAGGCGCACCAGCTGCGGCTGCACCGGCGCAGCCGCAGCCTGTCTGTGCCTCTGAGGTGAGTGACCGCGGCGGCGCTGACCGCCGGCCGACGCCGCTTTTTAATGAGGCATCAAGAGGGAAGCGTCATCGCGAGGATGTCCATCGCCGCCGTCGTTCCGGCTGAACCCACCGCCAGCAACCTGATGGCGGCCCAGTCGAAGCGGGGGCGCATGCTCAAACGCGCCGGCGACGTCGCCTTCGCCCTGGCGGTGCTGACGCTGGGGGCGCCGCTGTTCGTGCTGCTGGCTGTGCTGGTGAAGCTCAGCTCCAAGGGCTCGGTGCTCTACTGCCAGCGACGGATCGGCCGCGGGTACAAGGGCTTTGGCTGCCTCAAGTTCCGCACGATGCACCGCGATGCCGATCGCCTGCTCGCCGAGCTGCTCGCCACCGATCAGGAGCTGCGCGCCGAATTCGAACGCGACTACAAGCTCAAGAACGACCCGCGCATCACCCGCATCGGCCGTTTTCTGCGTCGCTCCAGCCTGGATGAACTGCCCCAGTTCATCAATGTGCTGCGAGGCGAGATGAGTGTGGTCGGTCCGAGGCCGATCGTCTGGGATGAACTCCAGCGCTACGGGCGTGACATGGACGCCGTGCTTTCGGTGCGACCAGGCCTGACAGGCCTCTGGCAGGTGTCCGGCCGCAACAACCTCAGCTACGCCACGCGCGTACGCATGGACCTCGACTACGTCGAGCGGCGCACGTTCTGGCTCGATCTGCACATCATCCTGCTCACGATCGGCGTGGTTCTCCTGCCGATGGATCGGGGCGCCTACTGAGCCACAAACCTGGCTCGGAGCAGCGGCCCGATGGTCGCCACCACAACCCCCGAGATCAGCCAGAGCAGCTCAAGGCGGTGGCTCAGGTTGAGGATGCGCTCCACGGCGATGCCATCCGGGGCCGGACAGCCGGCGGCCAGCAGCGGTTTACACCGGCTGAGCTGCCCGTAGCGGTTCATCCCTCCCAGCTGCACCCCCACCACCCAGGCGTAGCTGGCCTGGGACAGGCCGGCGTTCGGTGATGGATCGGGACGTCCATCGCGACGGGCCCGCTGAAACAAGGACCAGCAGCCAGGCAAGCCGGAGCCTGCCGCCAGGGGCAGGGTGAACGCCACCAGCCGACAGGGCAGCCACACCAGCAGATCATCGAGGCGGGCGCCGGCGGTGCCCAGCCAGCGCAACCGGCCGCGCCGGTAGCCCAGCATCGAATCAAGCGTGCTGGCGGCCTTGAATGCCCAGGCCAGAGCCAGCGGCCCCGGGGCCGCGATGCCGTAGATCAGCCACAGGGCCGCCCCCACCAGCATCCAGAACAGGGGTGCAAACAGCCCATCGACAGCGTTCTCGCTGGCGGTCTCAGCGGCAGCCCGCAGAATTTCGGCCGGCGTCAGATCCGCAGTGTCACGGCCGACGATCCAGCTCAGTCGCTGGCGGGCCAGGGCCAGATCACCCGCAGCAAGCGGCTGGAGCACGGCACGCACGGCCTGCTCCAGGCTGCGGCCGGCCACGGCGCTGGCCATGGCGATCAACAGCACCAGCAGGGCCACAACCCCCGGCAGGGGGGACCAGATGGGCGCGAGCAGCAACCGTTCGAGCAGCCAACCGGCCAGACCACTGCCCCCCACCAGCAGCAGGGTGATCAGGCCCCCCGCCAGGCGCAAGCGGCGCGGCCGGCGGCCCGCCCAACGCTCCGCCAGGGGGCGCAGCCGGTTGATCCACCAGCCCATCACCACCACCGGATGCAGACACCAGCGCGGATCGCCCACCAACCGGTCGAGGCGGCAGGCGAGCGCCACCAGCAGAACGGGGTGGACCCCCACAAAGGAATCCACCCCGAACGCCACTGGCATCGAACCCGGGCTGGCTCGCTCAGGCGGCCTTCAGCCAGCTGAACATCGAACGCAGGCCCTTGCCGACTTGCTCAATCGGGTGCTGGCTGTCGCGATCGCGGATCTTCTGCATCTCCGGCTTGCCGGCTTCGCACTCGGCCACGAAGTTGCGGGCGAAGGTGCCGTCCTGGATGTCGGCCAGGATGCGCTTCATCTCCGCCTTGGTGTCGGCGGTGATCAGGCGCGGACCGCTCACGTAATCGCCGTACTCGGCGGTGTTGGAGATCGAATCACGCATGGCGGTGAGGCCACCCTTGACCATCAGATCAACGATCAGCTTCACCTCGTGCAGGCACTCGAAGTAGGCCAGCTCGGGCTGATAGCCGGCTTCCACCAGGGTTTCAAAGCCGGCTTTCACCAGCTCGGAGAGGCCGCCGCAGAGAACGGCCTGCTCACCGAACAGGTCGGTTTCGGTTTCTTCCTTGAAGTTGGTTTCCAGGATGCCGGCGCGGGTGCCGCCGATGCCCTTGGCGTAGGCCATGGCCAGGTCGCGGGCCTTGCCGCTGGCGTCCTGATGGATGGCGAACAGGGCG
>RFPK01000278.1 GCA_009926195.1 Synechococcaceae bacterium WB4_1_0192
TCATTTCCCTTTCAAGCGAAATTGCGCCGCAGGTTCGCGAATATCCGCGCGCATCGACCACGGCCATCAACGCCTACACCATGCCGGTGTCGCAGCCCTATCTGCAGGCGCTGCGCCGTCGGCTGGCCGACGAAGGCTATGCCAACGAGCCGCTGATCATGCTCTCCTCGGGGGGGATCATCGGCGCGGAAATCGCCGGTCGGCATCCGGTGCGCATGATAGAGAGCGGGCCCGCAGCGGGCGCACTAGCCGCCAGCTTCTTTGCCGAGCAGCTTTCGCTTGACCGGCTGATGTCATTCGACATGGGCGGAACCACCGCCAAGGCCTGCCTCATCGAACAAGGCCGGCCACTGGTGACAGGTCTGTTCGAGGCTGATCGGAAATACCGCTTCAAGGAAGGCAGCGGCATGCCGGTCACTATTCCGTCTATCGACATGATAGAGATCGGTGCCGGAGGCGGGAGCATTGCTCATGTCGATGCGCTGGGGCTCCTCAAGGTGGGGCCTGAAAGCGCCGGCGCCGACCCGGGCCCGGCCTGCTACGGCCGCGGCGGGCCCCACCTGCAGCCGCAGGCCATCGAAGCGGATCAGCGAACCGCCGCCAGCGGCCACGGTGTGGATGTCGAGCATGGCCGCCTGCAGCGGCAGGCCATTGAGCTCGGCCTGCTCACGCCGCTGCCAGGTCGCACTGCCGCTGGTCCCCTCGCTCCAGCTCACATCGGTGGAGGTGCCGCCCATGTCGAAGCCCACCAGCGGCAGGCAGCCGAGGGCCGCACCGATGCGGCTGGCCCCCACCAGGCCACCGGCCGGGCCGGAGAGGATCGTGTCCTTGGCGCGCAGCTGCTGCGGGGTGATCAGGCCGCCGCTCGACTGCATCACCCGCAGCGGCACGTGCGGGCCGAGGGCGTTCTGAACCTGGCAGAGGTAATCGCTCAGCACCGGCGACACGCTCGCCTCCAGCACCGTGGTGTGAGCCCGCGGCAGCCAGCGCGGCAGCGGACTCACCTGATGGGAGAGGGCGATGTGCTCGAAGCCGAAGGGCTCCAGCCAGCGGCCGAGGGCCTGCTCATGGCGCGGATGCCGGGCAGCGTGGAGCAGCGCCACGGCCACGCAGGCGATGCCCTCGGCGCGGGCCTGGCGCAGCTGATCGGCCAGGGCCTGATCGCACAGCAGCGGCTCCAGTTCGCGGCCGTCAGCCGACAGGCGCCCATGCACCTCCAGCACCCGCCGCGCCAGCGGAGCCGGCCGCTCGATCGCCAGGGCGAACAGATTCGGACGGTGCTGATCACCGATCGCGAGCAGATCGGCAAAGCCGCTGTTGATCAGCAGCAGCGTCGGCCGGCCGCGGTGCTCCAGCACCGCATTGGTGGCCACGGTGGTGCCGAGCCGCACCTCTGCGATCAGGCCATCCGGAATCGACTCGGCAGCCGCCGGATCCAGGCCGAGCAGGCCGCGGATCGCCCGCACCACCGGATCACCGGACAGCCCCGGCTGCACCGACAGCACCTTGCGCACCTGCAGCCGCCCAGCGGGGTCGCAGGCCACCAGATCGGTGAAGGTGCCGCCCCGATCCACCCAGAAGCGCCAGCCGGCCTGCCCCATCCCGTTCCCCGTCTGCACCGGCTGGGGCGGACTTTAGAAACCACCGCCCTGCCGCACCACGCGCCGCTCGCCAGCAGCAGCAAGCCGATGGTTGACTGAGCGCTCCACTGCGCCAGCGGCGAACGCGTGGTCGATCTCGACACCCTGGCCAGCCTCGATGGCCTGCTCTGGCTGCAGACCGGCGAGGAGGTGGCCCGGCGCTTCGGGCTGAGTCAGTCGAGCGTGTCCCGCAACGCACGCCGCTGCATCAAGCTGTTTGAGCTCAGGCTGCAGAAGATCGAGGGGGAGTGGGACCTCAGCGCCGACGACCCGATCCTGGCGGCGGAGCGGCGGGTGCATCAGCTGGCCCGCTGGCAGCAGCGACGGCCGCTACGAATTGAGGCGACCTACTGGTCGGGACCGCTGCTGGCGACACCGGCACCGGTGGGCTGGATGCTCGGCCGCAACAACATCGTCGGCATCGGCCGCAACCTGGATCTGCTGCGCCAGCGGATCATCGACGTCTGGTTGACCGGCCTGCCCGACGTTCCCGGCCGCGACGACCCGGACTTCATCAGCCTGCCCCTTTCACGGATGCCGGTGCACTGCGTGGTGCAGGCGGAGCATCCACTGCTGGCCATGCCGCAGCTGAGCTTCGAGGCCCTGGCGCCGTACCCGAGCCTGGCCCTGCCGGCCGGCGCCTACCCCAAGGTGGAAGCCGCCCTGCGCAAGGTGGGGCTCTGGACCAGCCCGGTGCGCATGAAGCGCTACGACCACAGCCGCTGGGAAGGGAAGACCGAAGCGGAGCTGACGATCGGCTATGCCACTGCCCTGAGCCTGGAGGTGGCCGGCCAGGGCATGCGGCGGCTGCCGCTGCAGCTGCCGATCAGCTCCGGCGATGCCCTGGTGGTGCGGCGGGAGTTCGCCGCCAGCGAGCCCTTCAGGCAGCTGCGCCTGACCCTGCTGAAGCGGCTACGGCCGCTGGCGGCGCGGCACCCGGAGATCCAGCTGCTCGAACCCGCCTGAATGGCGCTCAGCGGTAGTTCTGGAACTGCAGCGGCACCTCCACGTCCTGCGCCTTCAGCAGGTTGATCGC
>RFPK01000279.1 GCA_009926195.1 Synechococcaceae bacterium WB4_1_0192
GCCCCGGATGAAGCGCTGCTGTCCGCTCGGCTGGAGGGACTGCGCAGCCTCGGCGTGGAAGCCCTGCCCTGGGATGGGCCCAGCCGCCAGCTGCAACAGCGGCTCTGCCTGGCCCACCGCCACCTGGGAGAACCCTGGCCCGACCGCAGCGATGAGGCCCTGCAGCAGGATCCGATGGCCTGGCTGGCGGATCAGCTACCGGCTGTGCGCAGCCGCGCCGACCTGGACCGCCTCGACCTGCAGGAGGCCCTCTGGAGCGGACTGCCCTGGGAGTTCCGCCCCCAGCTGGAGCAGTGGCTGCCGCCGTCCCTGGCGATCCCCTCCGGCCGCCTGGCACGCCTCGACTACAGCAGCGGTGAACCGGTCCTGGCCGCG
Source organism: Synechococcaceae bacterium WB4_1_0192 (assembly GCA_009926195.1). Classification (GTDB taxonomy): domain Bacteria; phylum Cyanobacteriota; class Cyanobacteriia; order PCC-6307; family Cyanobiaceae; genus Vulcanococcus. Next base: position 376 of record RFPK01000279.1, read on the forward strand.
AAGCTGCAGGAGCTGTTCGGCGCCGCCGACACCCCCACCGTGCTGCAGGGACGACTGCGAGTCACGGTGCACCTCCTCTCCCCCGCCGGCCGGCCGGCGGCGATCACCCAGGACCTGGCCGGGTTCTGGCGCGGTGCCTACCGGGAGGTGCGGCGGGAGCTGAGGGGCCGCTACCCGCGCCATCCCTGGCCGGAGGATCCCGCCACGGCAACACCGACCGCCCTGACCAACCGCCGCCTGCAGGCCGGTGATCACCAGGGCGGATCAAAGAGGTGAGCGAAACCGAAGTGCTGGAGCCCCTCCGCAATACCGGCACAGCCCTCGCCGCGGGCCCGATAGATCCCTGGCAGCCGCGGCAGCTGCGCCACCAGAGCGGGCTCGGCATTGCCGACCATCACCCCCTTGAGCCCGGTCTCGAACATGGCCAGGTCGTTGAGGGAGTCGCCGGCGGTGACCACGGCGGCAGGATCGAGCTCCAGGGCCTCCAGCAGTCCGAGCAGCGTCGCGCCCTTGTTCACACCGGCCGGCAGCACATCGAAATAGCGGCTATCCGAGAGCACACACTCCGCACCCACCGCCTGCAGGCGTGGGATCAGGCCATGGTCAAAACACGCGAGGTCAACGTCATAGGCCAGGCGACGATTGGAGCTCACCCCTTGCAGCACCAGTCCCGGCTGATCCGCCAGGAGCGGTAGCAGACGCCCCTCCAACGCACGCCAGCGGGCCTCGATCGGATCCACCGCCAGTGGCAGGGGCAGCAATGAGGCACCACAGGCCACGGTGCAGCCGACATCGCCGATCACAAGGTGGGGCGCCGCCAGGCCGATCGGCTCGTCCTCACGCAGCACCCGCGCGATCGAGCGGAGATCACGGCCGGTGCAGAACACATGCAGAACACGCTCCCGCTGCTGCGCCAGCCAGCGGTAGAAGCGCCGACGCTCGGCGGTGGCGCCCCCCAGCAGGGTGCCATCGAGATCCGTCACCAACACCAGCTCCGGCGCCACCGGCAGGGGTGCCGACAGCTGCTGGAGCATTCGCTCACGCAGGGAATCCAAAAAAGTGCGGCGAACCGAACCCCAAGGTATCGACCAGCACTGTCAAGCACCCTCCAACTTTCGTTACAGTCCAGCGGTCACTGAGGCTTTTGCCATGTCCGACTCCTCTCGCTTCGGTTTCGTCAACTTCGCTGAGACCTGGAACGGCCGCCTGGCCATGCTCGGCTTCGTGATCGGCCTGGCCACCGAACTGCTGACCGGCCAGGGAATCCTCGGCCAGCTGGGCCTGGGCTGATCGAACCCGGCCGCTGGTCGGAATCAGCCACGCATCGCACGCGACCAGCGGCAGCCCCATACGCCAACCGCCCCCCTGCGGGGGCGTTTTTTATGGGCGAGCAAGGGCATAAGCCAGACTGACTGGACCTTGCTCCCGCCCAATCTGGCCCGCCTTTACGCCAAGAACCGCCGCGACGGCGCCCGCCTGCTCAGCTCGGCCGTGGTGATCACCAGCATTGGTCTGATCCGAATCGACCATCCGATCGGGCAGGTGGTGGCGGCCCTGGGCACCATGGTGTGCCTCTACTGGTGGACCTGCTACCGGAACCTGGAGCGCTGAAGTCCCTTTCTGAAGCCGCGCTGTCCCCTCTGCGCCTGGAGCTGTGAGCCCTGAACCCGGTCTGCCGCGCTACAGCGTCAGCGAACTGAATCAGGCGATCGGCTCGCTGCTGGAGAGGGGCTTCGCCCCCCGCTTCCTGGTGGACGCCACGGTGTCGCGTCCCCAGCTGAAGAAAGGCCACCTGTGGCTGACCCTCGTGGATGGCCAGGCCTCGATCCAGGCGGTGGTGTGGGCTTCGCAGCTGAGCCGCCTCAGCCATCAGCCAGACGAGGGCGATGGCGTGGTGGTGGTGGGCAAGCTCAACTTCTGGAGCACGCGCGCCTCGCTGTGCGTGCAGGTGCTCGACCTGCGCCCGAGCCTGAGTGCCGTGCTGCGCCGCTTCGAGCAGGTCCGCCAGACCCTGGAGCCCGAAGGACTGCTCGATCCGGAGCGGCGGCGGCCCCTGCCGGAGCTGCCAGCAGCAATCGCCCTGCTCACCAGCGCCCCCAGTTCGGCCCTGGCGGACATGTTGCGCACCGCTGCCGAACGGTGGCCCGCCACCCGGATCCATGTGGTGCCGATCCCGGTGCAGGGGGCCGTGGAGGAGCAAATCCGCCTCCGGCTGGCCCAGGTGATCACCTCCGCCGGGGCCGAACTGGGGGCGCTGGTGAGCAGGGCGATTGCTGCTGGCAGCTCCGGCAGGGGC
>RFPK01000280.1 GCA_009926195.1 Synechococcaceae bacterium WB4_1_0192
ATCCAGACCCCGATCGCCCGCGGGCCGATTGCCCCTGGCATAGCCCTCGCGGAAGCGACGGTCGTCCGCGTCGGCGGGGTAGTGCTCGCTGCCGCAGAAGGGCCAGGTGTCATGCAGGGTCCACAGCACCGGCCCGCGCAGGCGACCGATCGCCTCCACCGACAGAAATTCATCCTGCAGCCAGTGCAGGTGCAAGAGGTCCGGCGCCGCCGCCTGCAGGGCGCGATCGAGGCGTGAGGGCAGGGCCGCCACGGAATGGGTCACGGGATTAGCCGAGCGCTGGGGCTTGCTCAGCCACCAGCTGGCGGTGCTGCGCAGCAGGGCCAGCGCCTGACGCGGCTTGGCCCGCGGCGCCTGCACCCAGGCATCACCGCTGCTGCTGAGCGCCACGCGCATGGCGCTGTCGACCCCGGCCTCGCGCAGGGCCCGATGCAGCCGGAATGCGGCCCGCGCCGCCCCCTGGCCGCCGTCGTAGGTGGACACCTGCAGAACCCGCATCTCAGCGCCACCCCAGCAGCCGCACCGCCTTGCGAGCCTTGCGGAGCAGCTCCGCCCGGCGGCTGCGGCGGTAGAGGCGCCGGAAGGTATCGGCATCGCGGCGGCGATCGGCCTGGATCACGGCCGGGTGCCGCAGCGGCAGGGCCAGGCTGCCACGGGGCCCCAGCGGTGAACGCTCATCGAGCGTGTGGGTGGCATCAGCGCCGAAGCCGATGTTCTCCACCAGCTCGACGGCGGGGATCACGGTGAGGAAGCCCTGCTGCCAGCAGCTGAGCTGCCAGATCATGTCCCAGGTGTCGATCCGGCCAGCGGCGAGCTGATCGAGCCACTGGCCCCAGCGGCGCGCGAACGCCGGCCCGCCGAGCTGCACCAGCCAGCCGCCGGCACGGAAGGCCGGCCAGCCCTGCAGCTGCCGGTCGTGACAGGCCCAGGCCCGGCGCCAGCTGGCCCAGCCCCAGCAGTGGCTGTAGATCGAGAAGCGGTAGCTGCTGCCATCGGCGGGAGGGCGGCGCTGGTGGTTGTTGGCGGCGATCGCACCGATGCGGCTGTCGTGGCGGTAGCGCTCCAGCAGCTGCTGGCAGTAGGGGAAGAAGCTGAGATCGGGCAGGATGTCGTCCTCAAGGACGATCCCCTCCGGCTCCTGCTCGAAGAACCAGTCGAGCGCTGCCGTCACGCCGGCGCGGCAGCCCTGGTTGTGGGGGTGCAGGCGGGTGCGCAGCTCGCAGGGCCAGTCGATGCGGCCCTCGGGTGCCGGTGCCAGCAGCGCCCGCACGGCCGCGCACTGATCCGCTTCGGCCGGGCGGCCGGGGCGGGGGCCATCGCAGGCCACGTAGAGCCGCTGGGGCTGCAGGCGGCTGAGCAACGCCAGCACCCGGGCGGTGGGCTCCGGCCGGTTGAAGGCGATCAGCAGCACCGGAACGGCAAAGCTCATGGCGCCAGGGCGTAACCCAGCCCATACCCAGCCGCCGTGAGGGCGGACAGCCCCAGCCAGTAGCGGAGCCAGGGGCCGCGGCTGCGCAGCAGGGCCAGCAGCGCCAGGCTGGCCAGATCGATCCAGACGCGGGTGTAGTCCGGGAAGCGCGCCAGCACCTGGGTGCTGGTGCACAGGGCCGGCAGCAGATAAACGGCGGCGGTGATGCGCAGCCAGCGATGGGCCGCCGCCGAGAGGGCGGTGCAGGCCAGCACCAGCAGCGTGGACAACCAGAGCAGGAAGCAGAGGCCGTCGAACAGCTGCTCAAGACGGCCGGGCTCCAGGCCGGGCAACGGGGCCAGGCCCAGCAGCTGGGCGGCCTTGCGCAGCAGGCCGGCCCCGGGCCAGCCGAAATGCAGGGCAGCCAGCAGGCCATCGGCGGTGCTGGCGAAGCGGCCGCGCAGGCTGCCGATCCAGGCCAGCAGCGGCAGGGGCACGGCCGCCAGCGGCAGCAGCCAGCGCCAGCGCCGCTGCCACAGGGCCGTCAGGCCGGAGCCAGCCCAGGCCAGCAGCTCGGTTTCACGGCTGAGCACTGCGGCGCTGAGGCTGGCCCAGAGCCGCCCGGGCCGCTGCTCACGCCAGGCCAGCGCCGTGGCCAGCAACAGCGTGGTGGCCAGCAGATCGGCCGTATCGAGGCTGAGGGTGACCCAGTAGCCGGGCAGGGCCAGCACGGCCAGGCCCCAGCGGGGTGAGCGCTGCTCGAGCTGGGCCCAGCGGGCCACCAGGCCGGCGGCCACGCCGATCACGGCCACATTGAGCAGCCCCAGGGTCCAGGGGATCAGAGCCGGCTGCCCGAACCCCAGCAACCAGGCCAGCAGCGGATAGAGCAGCCGTTTGCCCCGGTAGATCGGGTTGTCGAGAGCAGCGCTGGTGCCGGGGTCCGCCTGGAGGGGATCGAGCGCCAGGGTGAGGAACTGCTGGCCGTCGTTGCCGCGCTTGCCCGCCAGCACCACCAGGGGCTGGCCCTGCAGGCGGGGCGAGAGGGGCAGCTGGTCGCCGATGCGGGCCAGGCCGGTGGGATTGCCGCCGTACTTGCCGAACACCACCCCGGCCCAGACCAGCAGCGCCAGCAGCGCGGCCAGCAGGCCCACCGCCCGGGGGCCGACCGCCTGGTCGCCCCCCTGAAGGATCCGCTTGAGCGCGGCCTTGACGCTGGGCCAGCTGGGCCAGAGGGGACACATCAGCAACGCCCCCCAGGCCTG
>RFPK01000029.1 GCA_009926195.1 Synechococcaceae bacterium WB4_1_0192
CAACCGGAACACCTCCGGTGCCTCCAGCGGATCGGACACCGCCGTGAACAGGCTCTCCTGGGGCGAGACCTCAACCGCCAGCCGCATGCTGCCTCCGCCGCAGCGTTCCACCACCGCCCCCTGCCGATGCACCAGCAGGCTGCGCGGATGGAAGGGCCCGCCGGCCCAGATCCACTCGCGCTTGATTTCGGGATCCAGCGCAAAGGCACTGGTCTGATCGTCGACCCGGTAGCCAAGCTCGATGGCATACGACAGGGTCTGCCCCGCAAAGCCCAACCGCAGACGAGTCGGCTCGCGGCTGCGCTGCGGCCCAGCCCAGAACACGGCCGGCAATCCACCCTCCGCCGCCAGAGCAGCGACCAGATCCCAGCTCGGGGCCAGAACCGTGAGCATCAACCAGAACTGACGGGCGAGCAGTGAGGCGTCGAGCACCGCGATCCGCACCGGCCGGCCGATCACCGCGCCCACCGAGTCGTCGGTGAGGCCATTGAGCCCCAGCCGCGCTGCCAAGGCCTCGATCTGCGCAATCTCCGCGCTGGAGAGCTGCAGCAGCAGACCGTCCTCCCGTCGTTGCAGACCGCTCATGAACGCCGGTGCCGCAGTGGTGGTTATGGGCACTGGAACGTTAGCCATGGCCCGCGAATCACCTCACCATTCACCCGCGCATTCATCCCGAAGTTCACCCGCGCAGGGGATAGGGGAGGCCTGCGATTCGCTCGACAGTGCCGACGTACCCACCCAGCAACAGCGTGATGGCCCCGATTCTCTGTCCGGTCGATCCACTCACCGCCCGCGAGCGCGAAGTGCTGCGATTGGTGATGGAGGGCTTCTCCAACGGCGACATCGCTCGGGTGCTCGTCGTTTCCGCTGAAACCGTCAAAACCCATATCGGTAACTGCCTCAGCAAGCTCGGCGCCCGCGACCGCACCCAGGCCGTGGTGCTGGCGCTACGCAGCGGCCAGCTGGACCTCCAGCCATGAGCACTCCCCAGGAACCAACCCTCGATATGCACACCGGCTCGCTGGCGTCCGGGCTGGATGCATCTCCTGGCTGGGGATGCGCAGCCGCAAGGCGGTGGCACGGGCGAGCCTGACGTCAAAAACCCCCGAGCAGAGCCCGAGGGTCATGAATCAATCACGAACATTCCAATGACAAGTGTTGGTCGAAGCTGCTGGCGTTGGCGCCTGGGGCCGAACGTTCCAGGTGTGGGGTGGTTGGCTCTCCTAGGGCACCTGAGGCGGTGCAGATGGAGTGTCGATCAGTCAGGCGCACGAGGTGAGAGCCAGCGATGGTGCTGCTCTCCTGCCCGGCTGAACGACCCGCCCACGGTTGGGTGAAGACTGTTGGAGCAGGGGCCGGCAGTCAGCGGTGCTTCTACAGGTGCTGAGGCGGAGTGTCAGCCATCGGTGGCTCCTCCCTGGGGTTGATGGACTCAGATTCGCGCCGCCAGCGCCCCCAGACAATCGGCCTTTACACGCATTGCCTCGGGGCGCGGGCAGGAGCAGCGTGGAGCGTGTGCTGTGCTGTCCCTTACTCATCCGTCCTGTCGAACCCGTTTCACGGCCAGACCGGCCTCGGTGGCCGTGACGGCCGCCAGGGCCAGCAGGCCGATCAAGCCCACAAGCTGGTTCTGGGTCTCGGCAACGGCATCGGCGGGCTGGCCCAGGAGTGCCCCGGCGACGAACCAGGCGGTGGCCAGGGCAGAGGTGATCCAATAAGCCCTCCAGCGACGCTGATACAGATAGCCAGCCCCCAGTCCGGGGATCACGTTCAGCACCACCGCCACCCAGCCTGCGGAGGCGGCAAGGATCTGATCACGGGTCGGCGTCATGACAGCACAGCTGAATCCAATCACTCTGGCAAGTGCGACCGAGCCGCTGCGGCCGGGGCATCGCAGCGGTGCTGATGCCGGCGCTCTGAGGCCCGGTAACGCTCTTGCAGGACCACGACGGCCCTGCGGCGACGCTCCAGGCTCAGAAATTTCCCTCGGCCAGGTCCTTGAGCATCGCTTTTTCCAGCTCGGCTTCTGCCAACAGCCTTTTGAGCCGAGTATTTTCCTTCTCCAGCTGAGTCAGCCGTCTGGCCTCTCAGCCTGCATCCCGCCGTACTGCTGCCGCCAGCGGTGATACCTCGGCTGTGTCACCTCGATGACACGGCAGACCTCGACGACGGTCTTGTCCTGGGCGAGCAGCTGCTCCGCGGTCTTGAGCTTGCGGATGATCTGCTCCGCCGTGTGCCTGGTGCGTTTCGTGGTGAAGTCCCCGGCCCAGTCTGGCCGGCTGAGGACTCTCATTCACCTGGACCGCTTTCCGGGGTCCACGTCACTCCCGGAACGGCGGCGGTCGCATGGCGATCTCGGTCGTCGGATGGATGCGCGTCTGACGCCCTTGAGGGTTCCCCAAAACCGTGCTGAATCCTCAGCACGTCTGGGCTAAAAGCAGCACCAGGACATCCCAGGCCGATCAGGCTGGTCTCAACTGCCGAATAACCGAAAACCCAGTCGTAGACAGCAAAAAGCCCCGCCGAAGCGAGGCACGAGAGGATGGCTCGGGGGAGACTTGAACTCCCGACCTTGGGGTTATGAATCCCACGCTCTAACCAGCTGAGCTACCGAGCCGCGGTGAAGTGATTGTAGACGATGGCCTGCCCGCAATCCCTGAGACCTCTGGCGATCAGGCCCTGGCCGGCAGGAACTCCAGGGGATTCACCGCACCGCGCCCAGGCGGAACAATCTCAAAGTGCAGATGGGGACCGGTGCTGCGACCGGTGCTGCCCATCAGCGAGATCACAGAGCCCTTGTTCACGATCGTGCCGGTGCGAACCAGGATGCTGCTGTTATGGGCATACCGGCTGATCGTGCCGTCGTCGTGGCGGAGCTCCACCAGGTAGCCGTAGCCGCCATCATTCCAGCCTGCAGAGATGACCTGGCCGCTGCGGGCGGCCATGACCGGTGTGCCGACGTTGTTGGCGATGTCGATGCCCTTGTGCATCCGACCCCAGCGCCAGCCATAGCCTGAGGAGAACACGCCCTTGGTCGGCCAGATCCAGTTGTTGTCGCTGTAGGGGGAGCCATCAGGAGAGACCTCGCCCCCGAAACTGGGCTGATCAGGCCAGCCCAGGCCGCCGGATCCGGTTGGCGCCAGACCCAGGACCATCCGGCTGCGACCCGGGGCCGACTGGGCAACGTCGATCTGGGTGCCCACCACCAGACGCGCAGCCTGAAGCGTCGGGTTCAGGCGCAGCAGCTCAGTGATGGTGAGGTTGTAGCGCTGGGCAATCTTCAACAGGGTGTCGCCGAAGCGCACGCGAGCCGGTTCGACCGCCTCAGGAGCTGCGGTCTGTGGCGGCGTGCGGCGCAACTCGCTGGTGTCAACGGATGCCAGGTGCTTCACCTGTCGGCTCGTCTGGCTGGGCAGCACCAGCCAGTCGCCGCTCCTGAACTGGTGATCCTCATCCACGTCGTTGAGGCGAGCCAGCCGGGTTTCATCCTGAGCGAGGGCATTCGCCAGCTCCTCGATCGTGACGCTGCTGCGCACCTTGACCCAGACGCGGTCGGAGCTGGCCGGGGATGAGGCGATCAGGGACGGGTCAATGGCGGGGGGCGGCAGAACCGCCGCCTCTTCCGCGTTGAGCTGCGGATTGGATGTGGCCAGAGAGGGGACGACAACACTGCCTGCAGCCCCAAGGGCCGCGGTACTGGCAAGCGTTGTCAGCAGGAAATGGACAGGCTTCATGCAGGATGGCCCAAAGGTCAAAGCCCGGCGGAGAAGCCAACATCCCCGGACTGCGGCGAGAGTAACGGGCCGAACCACAGGCGGCAAGTCGCCGTGGTCACTCTTTTGTTTGGCCAGTTAATAAAACCAGTCACTCACAGGTGTCTTGCTCTGACACCTCATTCGTCCTGTTCTGGGACTGCTCGAGTTGGCGGAGGGACTCAAACAGCACAACGCCGGCTGCTGTGGCCAGATTCAGGCTACGCACGCCACCTCCCCGTTCCACGGATCCAGCCATCGGGATCTGCAGAGCTCCGTCCACCTCAGACAGGATCTCGGCGGGCAGGCCGGTGGTCTCCCGGCCAAACAACAGCCAGTCGTCCTCGCGGTAGCGGATCTGGTGATACAGCGCACGGGCATGACGGCTGAGGGCCAGCAGCCGACCACCGCGCCGGCGCCGTTCGGTCTGGAAGGCCCCCCAATCGCGGTGGCGATGCAGATCCACCCAGGGCCAGTAGTCGAGGCCCGCCCGGCGCAGGGTGCGGTCGCTGATCTCAAAGCCGAGCGGCTCGATCAGATGAAGCTCCGTGCAAGTGGCCGCACAGCTGCGGGCGACATTGCCCGTGTTCGGTGGAATCTCCGGCTGAAACAGCACCAGGCGCGGCATGGTTCAGGGTTGCTCGGGTACGGGCTGACCAAGGGCGTGCAGATCGACGGCGCGGCCGGACACCACCAGCCAGCTACCGCTGGCCTGGGCCATCAGGCGCTGCTGCAGCTCACCCATCCGGTCACGGAACAGATTGCCGATCGCCGTGGGGGCCACCAGGCCCAGGCCCACCTCCTCACAGACGACCAGCACCGCTGAGCGCTGCTGGGCCAGCTGCTTCAGCAGGGCATTGGCCGTGGCTGTCCAGTGGCAGTCGTCGGCATCGAGATGCTGCGCCAGCCAGGTGCCGAGGGAATCAATCAGCAGCAGGTGCCCCGCCAGGGGATGGTCGGGGCCGTTCAGCTGGGTCAGCGCGCCGGTGAGATCGGCGCCGGTCTCCAGGCAGGTCCAGCTGGCCGGGCGGCGGCGGCGATGGCGCTCCAGGCGCTGCTGCCAGCCTGGATCATCCGCACGGGCCGCAGCCGTGGCCAGATAGAGGACGGGCTCACCGCTGATGCTGGCCAGGTGTTCGGCCCAGCGGCTCTTGCCACTACGGCTGCCGCCGCAGATCAGAACCAGGCCGTCAGCCACCGCCGTTCATGTTGCGCAGGGTTGCCACCGAGGAGGGCGAGACACGGTTGAGATAGCGGAAGATCCAGTACTTGAAGATCGTGGCCAGCACCACCGGGAACGTGGCGATGAACAACATGATGAAGTTCTCCTCAGCCGGCAAACCGAGGTGGTGGGCGATGCCATCGAGCAGCACCGTCCAGCCCTCCGGGCTGTGAAAGCCAACGAAGATGTCCGTGAACAGGATGATTGCAAAGGCCTTGGCGCTATCGCTGAGGCCGTAGACCACCTCATCGAGGAAGCCGCGCAACACCTGCAGATCGCGCCGCCCGAGCAGACAGACCAGCGTGAAGCCGATCAGACCGCCAAGGTCCGCCAGGATGTTCTTGGTGGCCTCCAGGCCCTCCTGATCGGCCTCCTCCTTGAGGCTGCTGGCCTTCTCGGCCAGGGCGGTGTGCAGTTGTTCACGCGTCAGCGGTTCACGGCCCTCCAGCAGGGCCTGGAACTCCAGCTCCTCCTGATACAGGCGCAGCTTGTTGACCGCCTTCTCCTGCAGATGGGGCTTTGGATAGCTGAGGAACGGCACCTCCGGTGCGAAGCGATCCACCAGGGGTGAGAACACGATCGTGCGGCTGGCCTGTTGCACGATCAAGGGCACCAGAACGAGCAGCAGCAGGATCCGCAGCGAGACCAGGGTTGAATCGCGGCGGCGCCGGAAGCCGGCCACCACGGAGGCCTCGGCTTCTGGATTGAGCTGCCGGCGCACTCCGTCGAGCACGCCGAGCAGGCTGCGCGGCAGCAGTTCCGGTGAGCGGGAGATGCTCGGCATCCGGTCGCCACCGCCGTAGCGGGAAATCACCGTCTGGATCAGCTGCAGCTGGCGCAGCTCCTGGCTATCGAGCTCAGGCCGCCGTGGCTCGATCTCAGCCACGACCGTGCGGCAGAGCTGCAAGGCCGCCCGAAAGCGGCGCAGCATCTGGGCCTGGCTCTGGCGCGGGATGCTCAGCTCCAGCTCAGGCCGGACAGGCCGGTCGTTGTAGTACTCCAGTTCGAGGCTCTGGATCAGCAGCGCCGCCTCATAGGCGCGCTCCAGATCCAGGCGCACGTCGTTGCTGCGGGCGCGGTCCAGGCTCCCCATCCAGTCGGTCAACCCCATGGCGGCTCAGCGGGAGAAGACCCACCAGGTGATCATCGGCACCAGTGTGCCAACCACCAGCAGCACGACAACCCAGAGCAGGGCATTGCTGGAGGCAGTGTCCTCACGGCTGGGGATGTTGGTCTCGATCGGCAGACGCTCCAGCAGCTGCGGCGGCCCGGGATCCTCACCCCCCTGCAGCACCACCTCCAGGCGGTCCAGGGCATCCAGGCCAGCCTGGCGGTAGCGGGCGCCCTCCCGGAGGGGCAGCCCCATGGTGCTGATGGCAGTGCTCGAGAGCAGCGCCTCAGGCAGCTGATCGAGGAGATCGGGCGAAGCCACAACGGCGGCACTGTTGTTCTGCGATTCGATCAGCAGCAACAACAGGGCGCTGTCGGGATCGGCACCACTCCAGCGTTCCACCAGCTCCTGACCAAGGCCATCGAGGCTCAGGCCGTAATCGAGGCGGCGCAGCGTGACCAGGCGGGCATCGACGTGATCCTGGGCCAGATCCAGCAGCCGCTTGTCGAGCTCGGCGCTGGCGGCACGACTGAGCAGATCAGCCGTGTCGAGCACGGCGTTGCCGGGCAGCTCGGCCGGAAAGTCCTGCACGCCGGCGGCCAGAGCCTGCTGGGGCCAGACCAGACCTGCCAGCAACAGGGCGCTGATCACTGAGGCCATCAGGGCGCGAAGGGTTCGCTGCAGCACCGTCACCAGGGAATCTCGCCCCAGTCTGCCTTCAGTCGGCCAGGCTGTCGCTGTTGAGCAGGTTGATCACCTCAAGAATCTGAGTGCAGCGCTCCGCGTTGATCTGCAGCTGCTCAGCCAGGTTCAGCAGGAACTGGTGCTCAGTGCCGGTTTCGACGTGATCAGCCCAGGTGAGATCAGCAGCCACCGCCAGAGCGGTCTGGCGCTGGCCGGGTTGCAGCTGCGGCACCGCCTGACGCACCAGCGCCTCGCAGCCCTGGCTCCGCAGCACCGTCAGCAACCGATCCAGCAGCGCCGCCATCTCCTCCTCGCCGCGTTCGCTGAATGGCCGGCGGGATTCCAGTTGCTGGCGCAGCCGCCGCGCCTCGACAGCACTCAGCTCACCATCACAGGCGACCGCTGCCAGGGCGATGGCGGCAAACGCCTCCGCCGCTCCGCAGACCTGGGGAATCGGGGGTGCTGAGGTCATCTCGGCGATTGCTGTTTTCTCCATCACAGCGCCGCCGCGCGGCATCGGCAGCCCCTGTGTTCACGGCCAGACCAACGGCTGTGACAACGTGAGCCTTCCTCTGAGGCCTGATCAGCCATGGGACGTGCCGCCCGCCTCTGCCTGGCCGCCGGGGTGCTCGGCCTGATCCTCTGCGTTCTTAATCAGTGGACCGCACCGGCCCTCACGCCCGCTCTGGAGCGGGCCGGTGTGCTCTCCAGCCTCCTGGCGGTGGGCCTGATGCTGGTGGCGATCCTCTGGACCCGCGCCGTGCCGATCGCGCCGGAACGGGTGGCCCTTGAGGGTGAGCAGGGGGTGCGTCTGTTGCCGGAGCTGCCCGAGGCCCTGGTGGAGGAACTCGGCTGGGGCAGTCAGATGCTGCTCACCGCCACCCCCGCCGCGTCGCTGCTGCTGCACTGGCGTGGCGTCACGCTGCTGCGGCGAGGTGTGTTGAACGAAACCACCTTCACCCCCGGGGCGATCTGTGAACGGGCCTGGAGCACGGGTCGGGCCATCGGCCTGGTGAATCTCAAGCTGTATCCAGGCCGCGCTGAATTCACCGGCCTGCCCGCAGGCATTCCCAGCCTGATCGTTCAGCCGATCGGTACCGAAGGTGTGATCCTGCTGGCGGGCTGGTCGCCGCGCTGCTTCAGCCGCAGCGATGAAGCCTGGTTGGAGGGCTGGAGCCGCAGGCTCAGAACGCCACTGGAGGCGCTGAACGTTGAGGGCCTGAGCGACGCGACCCCGCTGGTGGCAGGGTGAAACGGGTGTCGACCCGCGCCCCAGGTGTGCTGAAGACGGCCTCACCGTTGGTGCCGATCCGCCCCTGCAGCTGGCTGGCGCGTGTGACCTGCCGGTATTGATCGCGCTGGAGCACCACCGCTCCAGCGGCGCTGAAGCGACCCGATGGCCAATGCCAGAGGCAGCGGCTGGCGGTGAGCTGCTCACCCGGTTGGCGCAGGTTGCAGTCGCCCGTCACCAGGGCGGTCTCGTCGATCAGGTTGATGCGCAGGCCATCGCCACGCACCCGCATCGCCTTGTTGGCGCCGTTGAAGGGCTGGTCGCTGGCCAGCCATTGCTCCTGAATCGCCCAGCGGGTCTGCTGGGCATTGAGCCAGGTGTCGCCACTACGGCTGCGCAGCCGCACCGGGGCAAGCAGATCGACCATGCCGTCGCGCAGGTTCCCGCGCAGACCTGTGGCCGTGAGCCGCAGGGCTGGAACCCGACCGGTCGATGCAGCCGCCTGGCCAGGCTCGAATCGCTCGCCCCGCACGGGGCCGGCGGCCTGAAGGTCGCCCTGGTCGGGTCGCCAGTCCACGCTGAGCGTCTGCAGGCGGATCGGTGGCGGCGGCCGGCGGCCTGTAGCCGGCAGGTTCTGCGACCACTGCTCCAGCAGTGGTGCGCCACGCAGTTCGATCCGATCCTGATCGAGGCGATAGCGGGCCGTGCGGGCGCTGATGCGGGCGCGGCGATCGGTGGCCACCGGGCGGCGGTCAATCACGATCAGGTTCTGCCTGGGAATCCAGCGCACCTGATCGCCGTAGATGCGCACAGGATTGGCGCCCATCAGGATGATGCGCACATCACCTTCCAGCAGGATCGCCTGGCCATCACCGATCACCGTGGCCCGTTGCGATCTGAGGTTGAGGTAGGGCTTGCCATGCCGATAGACGATCCCGTGCGGTTGGCGTGCCTGGGCCAGCTGACGATTGAGGTCGTAACGGGCTTCAGGACTGGACAGCGCCCAGGCCGGTTGCCCGGTGGGGGTCTGCTGGCGCAGATCCAGGGACCGGAACACGAAGGGTTCCGGAGCGGCCGCTTCACGGGTCCGGCTGGCGCAGGCCCCGAGCAGCAGAGCCAGGACCAGGGCGGTAGCCCGTGGCAGCGAGCGGATGGAGGCTGGGGTCACAGCGGTCCGTCAAGCTCGAGCCGGGCCATCACCGGCGAGGGTTCAGGCAGAGGCGCAGCGGGCACCAGACCGCCCCAGCTCAGCTGCTCGATCCAGTTGGCGGCGGTTGCAGTGCCGGCCGCGGACCCGGGCTGTTCCTGTCCCAGCTGCTGCAGCATCCGGCCCGAAAGATCAGGCAACAGCGGGGTCAGCAACAGGGCAACGATGCGAGCCGTCTCAAGGACGGCATACAGATCGGCCCCCACCTGATCGCGGCTGCCCTCCTGCTTCATCCGGCTCCAGGGAGCCTGCTCGTTCAGGAAACCGTTGGCAGCGATCGCCAGCTGGAGTGTGGCTTCTGCGGCACCGCGGAAATCGAGTTGATCGAGGCTGGCGATCACGGTGGCGGTCGCCTGGCTGGCGGCCTCTGCCAGAGGGTGATCAGAGCTGCAGGCAGCGCCGGCCGGTGGCACCGCCTCGGCAAACCATTTGCGCGCCATCGAACTGGTGCGGTTCAACAGGTTGCCGATCGTGTTGGCCAGGTCGTTGTTGACCAGATCGCTGAAGCGCTGCTGCTGAAAGTCGCCGTCCTCACCAAAGGGAATGTCGCGCAGCAGATACCAGCGCACCGCATCGCGACCGCAGCGTTCAAGCAGCTCGGCCGGGTCGAGCACATTGCCGAGCGATTTGCCCATCTTCTGGCCCTCCCGGGTCAGGAAGCCGTGGCCAAACACCTTCTCGGGCAGCGGCAGTCCGGCCGACAGCAGCATCGCCGGCCAGTAGACGGCGTGGAAGCGCAGGATGTCCTTGCCGATCACATGCACCGAAGCCGGCCAGCCGCGGGCCAGAGCCGTGTCCAGATCGGGGGCGTCCGCTTCGGTCAGCAGGGCGGTGATGTAACCGAGCAGGGCATCGAACCACACATAGAAGGTGTGCCCCTCATGGCCGGGGACCGGGATGCCCCAGGGCAGATTGACGCGCGAGATCGAGAAGTCGCGCAGACCCTGCCTGACGAAGTTCTCGACCTCATTGCGGCGGCTGGGGGGCTGAATGAAGCCAGGCTGGCTGATCAGTGCCTCGATCTGCTGCTGATACCGCGAGAGTCGGAAGAAGAGGTTGACCTCATCGCGCCACTCCAGCGGACGGCGATGGATCGGACATTCAGGATCCTGTGCTTCGTGCGGATCGTCCTTGAATTCTTCGCAGGCCACGCAGTACCAACCCTGCTGGCGACCCTCAACGATGTCGCCGCTGGCCTCGACCCGGGCAAAGAACTGCTCGACGATGCGGCGATGGCGGGGATCGGTCGTGCGGATCAGGCGGTCATTGCTGATCTGCCAGCGCTGCCACAGCTCGCGGTACTGGGCACTGACCGCATCGCAGTGGGCCTGGGGGCTCAGGCCAGCGGCCTCGGCCGTGCGCTGAATCTTCTGGCCGTGTTCATCACAGCCGGTGATGAACAGCACCTCATCGCCCCGCAGCCGCCAGAACCGGGCCAGGGCGTCGCAGGCCAGGGTCGTGTAGGCACTCCCCAGGTGCGGCCTGTCGTTGACGTAATAGAGCGGGGTGGTGAGGGTTCTGGTCATCGGCGCGATCCTACGGAGAGGGGCCGGCCTCGATTCGCCTTAGGGTCCAGCTCGCGCATCATCCGTCTGTCTGCACGCCATGGCTGAGCCCCTATGACTCAGGTCATCGACGCCATCGACGTGCTGGTGTGGGGCGGTGGCAGCGGTGGTGTGGCCGCTGCCCTGCAGGCGGCCCGCAGCGGTGCCGACACCCTGCTGCTCACGCCCGGCAGCTGGCTGGGGGGGATGGTGAGCGCCGCCGGTGTGTGCTGTCCCGATGGCAACGAGCTCAGCCCCTGGCAGACGGGGATCTGGGGTGCCTTCCTGAGGGCGCTGGAGCAGGCGGAACCGGCGGGGCTCGATCACAACTGGGTGAGCTGCTTCGGCTACCGGCCTGCCAGCGCCGAGGCAATCCTGCAGGGCTGGGTTAGTGCCGAGCCCCGCCTGCAGTGGTGGTCGGACTGTCGTCTGCTGGAGGTGGAACGCCAGGGCGCCCGGATCACGGCGGTGCAGATCGAGCGACAGGGCCGAGGGCAGCGGTTGGGCTGCAAGGTCGTGATCGATGGCAGTGATCGCGGTGATCTGCTGCCGTTGGCGGCGGCTCCGTTCCGCTTCGGCTGGGAAGCCGAGGAGTGCTGGAGCGAGCCGAGCGCCCCTGCCCAGCAGCGCCTGGACAGCGATCCGTTTTTCCAGGATCAGCCCGTGCAATCACCCACCTGGGTGGTGATCGGTCAGCTGACCAGCGACACCCTGGCGGTGGACCCGGCAGCCACCAAAGCTCTGCCAGCGCCATTCACGCAGGCCTGTGAAGCCTTCGGCCTTGAGCGCACGATCAGCTATGGACGTCTGCCTGGCGGCCTGGTGATGCTGAACTGGCCGTTGCATGGCAACGACTGGCACGGCCAGCTGGAGCGCGCCTTCAGCGGCGATGACGCCGCCGAGGCGGCACTGAATCGCGAGATGCAGGCCCACAGCCTGAGCTTTGCCTCGGTGCTGAAGGAGGCCAGCGATGGCTGGATCAAGCTGGGTGCAGCCTTTCCGCAGCAGGCCGGCAGCCCGGCCCCCTGGCTGGCAGCGATGCCGTACTGGCGCGAAGGCCGACGCCTGGTCGGTCTGCATACGGTGATCGAGCAGGAGCTGTTGCCCCAGTCGATCGGTGCCACGATCGCGCCCTTGCCGTTCGATGCGGCAGGCGTGCTGCAATCCATTGCCGTTGGCAACTACGCCAACGACCACCACTACCCAGGACCCGATTGGCCCCTGGCCCCCAAAAGCTGCCGTTGGGGCGGCCGCTGGAGTGGCACCCCGTTCTGCGTGCCCTATGGCGCCCTGGTGAGCGCGGAGGTGGAGAACCTGCTGGCCGCGGACAAGGCGTTCAGCACCAGCCACATGGCCAACGGTGCCACCCGTCTGCAGCCCCTGATCCTGAACATCGGCCAGGCGGCCGGTGCAGCGGCGGCCCTCAGCCTGCGTCAGAGTTGCCCACCGGCGGCCCTGCCGGTACGGCTGCTGCAGGAGGCGCTGATCAGCGATCCGCAGGCTCCAGCGGGCCCGTTGCCTCTCTGGGACACCCCCTGGCACCATCCCGCCTGGGCCGAGCGTCAGCGGGCCGCCCTGAACGATCCAGGGCTGCTGGCTCCGGACGGCAGCCTGGCCGGTACCGCGGCGGGCCTGCAGGTTCATCAGGCGCCACCCGCCACCGGCGAACGGCTCTGGCAGGGGGAGCTGCGGCCTGATGGTGAGGGCGCCTATCACCTTCAGCTGGCTGATGGTGGCGGTAGCTGGCCCCTGATCACGCTCGAGCCAGCGCTGCACCAGTGGCTGGCGAATCAGGAGCGCGGGCGGCCGGTGGCCTTGATCGGCTGCGCCAACCCCTGGGGCCCGTGGCTGCGGGTCTCGCGCCTAGCCCGCTGAGGTCACCAGCCGCAGCTGATCGCGCAGGCTGTCCGCCTGGCGCACCCGCAGCAGCAGCTCCGCCCCGGGGTCGGCGGCCGGTGGGCATTCGGCGGCCAGATCCATGGCCAGCTCCTCAACACGCACCAGGGCCAGGCGGTCCTGGGGGCGCAGCCAGCGCAACATCTGCGCCCGCCATTGGCCATCGCGATGGGCCTCGAACCACACCTGCTGCCAGTGGCGCTGGTCTTCGCGGGCGATACCGATTCCCCCGCGCACGGCGGCATCGACCTGAGCGAGGACGCTCTGCAGG
>RFPK01000281.1 GCA_009926195.1 Synechococcaceae bacterium WB4_1_0192
GAGGCCGGCGTTCTCGGCGGGCGGGGTGAGGTAGGAGATCGTTTCGGCGTAGCCGCGCCGCTTGGCGATGGTGGCTTCCGAGGGGTTGTTGGCGGCGTAGTAGTAGAGGTTAGGCAGCGCGCCGATCAGCGAATCGGGGTAGCAGGTCTCGCTCATGCCCATCTGCTTGCCGGGCATGAACTCCAGCGAGCCGTGGGTGCCGAAGTGCAGCACCGCATCGGCGCCCCACACCTTCTCCAGGTAGGTGTAGTAGGCGGCGAAGCCGTGGTGGGGGCTGGCACTACGCGAATAGAGCAGGCGCATTGGATCGCCTTCGTAGCCGAAGGTGGGCTGCACGCCGACGAACACGTTGCCGAAGTGGCGGCCGAAGATCAGCAGGTTGGTGCCATCGGTGTTGAGGGTGCCGGGGGGCTTGCCCCAGTTCTCCTCGAGGCGCTCGGAATAGGGGGTGAGGCGCTCGTATTCGGCCACGCTCATGCGATGGGCGATCGCCAGCTCGGGGGAGCCCTCCAGCGCCTCGGGGTCCTTCAGTACCGCCTCCATCAGCGCCTTGGGGGTGGCGGGCAGGTCCTTGACCTCGTAGCCCTTGGCCCGCATCTCCTCCAGCACGCGGTAGATGGAGCCGAACACGTCGAGATAGGCGGCGGTGCCCACGTTGCCCTTGTCGGGCGGGAAGCTGAACACCGTGATCGCCAGCTTCTTCTCGGCGCGGGGCTTGATCCGCAGCGAGGCCCAGCGGATTGCCCGTTCGGCGATCGCATCGACGCGATCCTGCAGGGTGTGGGCTTTGCCGGTGGCGTCGTCGCGGCCACTGAGCACGATCGGCTCGATCGCGCCATCAAGCTCAGGGATCGCGATCTGCAGGGCCACCTGCACCGGGTGCAGGCCCAGGTCGCTTTCCTCCCACTCCTGGGTGGTCTGGAACACGAGCGGCAGAGCCACCATGTAGGGGCGATTGAGCTTCTTCAGCACCTCGATCGCCTTGGGGTGGTCCTGGCGGGCCGGGCCGCCCACCAGGGCGAAACCGGTCAGGGAAACGACGCCGTCGACCAGGGGCTGATCGGGATTGAGCGGGTCGTAGAAGAAGGCGTTGACGGGTTTGGTGAAGTCGAGGCCACCGCAGAACACCGGAATCACGGTGGCGCCGCGGAACTCCATCTCCTGGATCACCGCCACATAGTGGGCCTCATCGCCGGTGACGATGTGGCTGCGCTGCAGCACCAGGCCGATCACCGGGCCGCGGCGGGCGGCGTCGCTGAGGTCTTTGCGGCTGGCGTTCCAGTTGAGGTACTCCTTGAGGTCCTCGAACATCCCGGGCGCCAGCGGGTGCCAGATCCCCAGATCGGGGAACACGACTGGATCGGCCACCTGCAGCTCGGGGCGGCCTTCGCCGTCGCTGCCCTTGCCTCGCGGGAAGACGTACTTGTCCGCCAGCATCAACAGGAAGTTGCGCAGGTTGTCCGGCGTTCCCCCCAGCCAGTACTGGAAGCTGAGCATGAAGGAGCGGGCGTCCTGCGCCTTCTCCACCGGCAGGTACTTCAACACCGTTGGCAGGGTGTTGAGCAGCTTGAGCATGGCGTCCTGGAAGCCGGCGCCGCCGGCCTCCTTCCGCTTCTTCATGAAGCCGGCGATGGCACTCTTGCTCTGGCCCAGCTGGGCCATCGAGAAGGTGCCGAGCTTGTTGAGGCGCATCACCTCCGGCATGGAGGGGAACACCACCGCCGCCTTGAGGCGATCGCGGTGGGGCGCCACGGCCTCCACCACCTTCTGGGCCAGGTCCTCGATGAAGATCAGCGAGGCGATGAACACATCGGCCTCGGCCACATCGGCGCAGAAATCGGCGTAATTGGCCGGGTCGCGCAGCTCCTCGATCAGGTAGCCGCTCAGATCGATGGCCAGGGGGCCGTTCTGGTCGTTGAGGGAGGTGGCGGCCTGGGTGAGGGCGTTCTGGTACTGCGGCTCCAGCACCACGTACACCGCCCGCATCACAGCCCGACCGTTCACCTCCGCGGGGCTGACGCGGCGGGAGGCGGAGCGGACCTGCGTGAACATGCGCGCGGATTGAGCAATGTGAAGGAGCCTACGAACGGCAGCGCCCCTGCGCGAGCCGATCGCGCAGGGTGTTACAGGCGATCGCCGGGGGCTTGACGGCGGTAGCCCAGCTGGTCCAGCAACGGTCCGGTCATCACGGTGGTGCCGATCGCCATCAGCACGCCGATGCTGAACAGGGTGCGGCTGATCAACCCCAGGTTCAGTCCCACGTTGAGGATCACCAGTTCGGTGAGGCCCCGCGTGTTCATCAGCCAGCCGATCGCCCTGGCCTGGCGCGGCGGCACGCCGCTCAGACGGGCGGTGATCCAGGTGCCGCTGAATTTGCCGGCCACGGCCACGCTCAGCACCAGGGCGGTGACCCCCCAGAGCGCTGGGCTGTGCAGATCGATCAGAGTTGTGTTGAGCCCGCTGACCGCGAAGAACAGCGGCAGCAGGAGTTGCAGCACCGTCACGTCGAGCTGCTGGCGCAACTGCCGCTGCAGTGCCGCATCGCGTGGCATTGCCACACCCCAGAGGAAGGCCCCGAAGATCAGGTGCACGCCGATGGCCTGGGTGAGGGCTCCGCTCAGCAGGCCACCCGCCAGCAGGGTCATCACCGCCAG
>RFPK01000282.1 GCA_009926195.1 Synechococcaceae bacterium WB4_1_0192
GACCCACCAGGGCGCCGAGCAGCAGGTTGGCCAGGCCGCACAACTGCAGCACCCCCAACCCCACCAGGGCTGCCGCCGTCAGGTTGAGCAGCTGATCCATGCCCGGTTGGCGCGCCAGCCTCCCGCTCACCCAGGCCGCCGGCAGAAAGCCGGCCAGATAGCCGAACCCTGGATCCTGCAGGTAGGCCACACCGCCGCCCCCGTGGAACACCGGCAGCTCGATCAACCCCAGGCTCAGGTAGGCCACCCCCGCCAGCATCGCCGAGCGCGGCCCGCACACCAGCGCCGTCAGCAGCAGCGCCGGCACCTGAAGGGTGATCGGCAGCGGAATCACGCTCAGCCCCGCCGGGCCAACGCTGGGAAGTCCCGCCTGAATCAGGCCTCCGGTGAGGATCAGCAGCAGCCCGGCGATGGCACCGCTCCAGTTGGCTAGGGCGCGCACGGATCGTCCGTCGGTGGCCCCATCCTGCAGGAGAGTGGGCGCCGCGCAACCCTCCCGCCGATGGATACCCCCTCCGCTGCTCCCCTGCCGGCCGTGGGTGATGCGGTGCGCCTGCGCCACACCCCCGCCTACCTCAAGACCGCCGACGCCATGCCGATGCTGCGGCCGCCCGATCTGGTGGACAGCGAGGAGGTGGGACAGGTGGTGGGTCTGCGGGCGCTGGAGCAGGTGGCCGTGCGCTTCCGCCGCGGCACCTTCCTTCTCGACGCCCGCGATCTCGAGCGGCTGCCGCCCGCCTAGCGGCTGAGGGGGTGCCGGTTCCAGACGCGCTCGCCCGCCTGCAGCGCCTCCGCCGGCCCGCACAGACTCAGGCTCGGCCGCGTCAGCAGCGCCTGCGCCGCCTGCTGCAGATCCGCCGGCGTCAGCTGCGCCGCCTGCTCCAGGCATTGGTCGGCGAAGTCCGGTGGCAACCCATGGCCCAGCACCAGCGCCAGGCGATCGGCCAGCTGGCTGCAGGTCTGCCGACCCAGCGCCTCCTGGCCGCGGAACTTCGCCAGCGCCAGATCCAGCTCCGCCTGGCTCAGCGGTTCGTCCAGCAGCCGCTGCCATTCCTGCAGCAGCTCGGCCGTGGCCTCGCCGGCCCGCTCGCTGGAGCTGGAGAGGTGGAACACGAACGGTGCCGCCCCCAGCCGCGCCGGGTGATGCACGCCCACGTCGTAGGCCAGGCCGTGCTCCTCCCGCAGGCTCACGAACAGCCGGCTCGACATTCCTACCCCCAGGTGGCAGTGCAGCAGTCGCAACGCCAGCGCCTCCGGGCTGCCGAGCGGTGTGGTGGTGCAGCCCAGCATCAGCACCAGCTGCTCGGTGTCGTCCTGGGCGCTGCACAACCCGGCCGTGACGCTGCCCTCGCTCCCCAGGCCGGCGGCCAGCCGCTGCAGCTGTGGTCGCCCCAGCTGCTCCAGCTCGTCATCCACCCCCAGCGGGTCGTGGCCGTAGGGGCCGTCGCCGTAGAGCTGCCGCCGCAGCTGCTCGTGGCACACCTGGAAGGGGTCCTCACGCTGCCGCTGCTGCTGCAGATGGTGCAGAGCCCCTCTGGCCGATCGGATCGGCGCTGCTGCCGCCCCGCAGCCACAACTTGGCCGAGAGGATGGCCGGCCCGCTGCGGTGCAGCAGCCACAGCGGGCAGCCGCCCGCCAGCTGGCGTTGTTCCAGGCGGCTGCTCATGCCGGCACCGCCCGCAGGCTGAACGCCCGCGCTGGATTGAGCTGGCTGCTCAGGCTCCCGTGCAGCCGCTCGGCATCCCAGTTCTGCAGCCAGGCCAGCGGCGCCTCCAGGTTGTGTTGCCGGCCCCACAGGGCGCTGTTGCCCACCATCGCCGCCACGGAACCCGGCGCCTCCAGGCTGAAGCGGTAGCCGTTGCCCACCAGCCGCCGCGCCCGCTCCACCTCCGCCGCGCTCGGCGGCTGCTCCAGCAGCGCGTTCAACACCTGACGTACCTCCCGTTCCACCGCATCGAGCTGCTCCGGCTCGCAGACGGCCTCCAGCAGCACCAGGCAACCCGCCTCCAGCACGTTGAGGTCGAGATCGATGCTTTCCACCAGCCGCAGCTGCTCGCGCAGGCGCTCCACCAACCGACTGCGGCGCCCCTCCGCCAGCAGCGTCGTCAGCAGATCACCACCCACCACACTGTCCTGATCCGCCGCACCCGGCAGCCGCCAGGCCATCAGCAGTCGCGCCGCCTCCAGCCGCGGCAGCTCCAGGGTGGTGCTGCCAGGGTTCAGCTGCAGCGGCGTGATCGCCGCCGGGTCGTCGGCTGCTGCCAGCGCCGCCAGGGCTGAATCCTCCAGCCGGCTGCGCAGGTCCAGCCCGCTCAGCGGCCCCGCCATGGCCAGGCAACAGCGATCGGCGCGGTAGTGGCGCCGATGGAAGGCCGCCATCGCCTCGGGTCGATGGGCCTCCAGTGCCTCACGCCGGCCCAGGATCGGCAGGCCGTAGGCGTGCTGTGGGCAGGCCAGCCGCAGCAGCTCCTGGAAGGCCACCTCCTCCGGTTGGTCCTCGCTCTGGGCCAGCTCCTCCAGCACCACCTGCCGCTCCATCGCGAAGTCGTCGCCATCGAGCCGCGGCTGCAGCACCAGATCCAGCAGCAGTTCCAGCGCCTGCGCCGCCGCCCAAACCGTGGAGGCAAACCACAGCCTCGC
>RFPK01000283.1 GCA_009926195.1 Synechococcaceae bacterium WB4_1_0192
TCGAACAGGCGAGCGGCCACGCCGGGCCGGCCCATGATTCCCGCGCCGGAGATGCTCAGCTTGGCCAGGCCGGCCTCGGCGCTGAGGGTGGCGCCGGCTGCTGCCGCTCCCATCGTGGCCAGCAGTTCGCGGCACACCAGCTGGGCTCGGTCCAGCTCGGCCTCGGCCACCGTGAAGGCGATGTCGTTGGTGAAGGAGCAATGATTGCCGCTGCAGTGCGGGTCGGCTTCATGGGTGGCCTGCACAATCAGGTCCACGTTCAGGCCGGCCGCGGCCAGGGCCTCGAACAATTGCGCAGCCACGCCCGGGCGGTCGGGCACGTGCGCCAGGGCCAGCACCGCCTGTTCGGTGTCCAGCTCGGCGCCATCCACCGGCTTGCCCAGCTCCAGCCCCTCGCCGCTGCCCCGCCGGCTGGCGGCATCACTGGTGAGCAGGGTGCCGGGCGCATCGCTCCAGCTCGAGCGCACCACCAGCGGTACGCCGTAGTTGCGGGCAATCTCCACGGCCCGCGGATGCAGCACCGCTGCCCCAAGGCTGGCCAGTTCCAGCATCTCGTTGCAGGTGATCGTCTCCATCAGCTGCGCGTCCGGCACCTTGCGCGGGTCGGTGGTGAGCACCCCCGGCACATCGGTGTAGATCTCGCAGGCGTCGGCGCCCAGGGCTGCCGCCAGGGCCACCGCTGAGGTGTCGGAGCCGCCGCGGCCCAGGGTCGTGATCTCCGGCACGCCGCTCAGGCCATTGCTGGTGCCCTGGAAGCCGGCCACCACCACCACATTGCCGTCGCCCAGAAGGCGCTGCAGGCGATCGGTGCGCACCTCGAGGATTCGCGCCCGGCCGTGGGCCGATTCGGTCAGGATGCCCACCTGCGGGCCGGTCATCGACACGGCCGGCACCCCCAGGGCGTTGAGGGCCATCGCCAGCAGGGCGATCGACACCTGCTCACCCGTGGCCAGCAGCATGTCCATCTCCCGCTGGGGTGGGTTGCCGCTGATGGCGCGGGCCAGGCCGGTCAGTTCATCGGTGGTGTGACCCATGGCTGACACCACGATCACCAGATCGTTGCCGGCCTGACGGCTGCTGGCGATCCGGCGGGCCACCGCCTGGATGCGTTCCACGTCGGCCACCGAGGTGCCCCCGAACTTCTGAACCAGCAGGGCCATGGCAGGGGGGACGCCGGCTGCGGCGCGGCGGCGGACTGGGATCTGAGGGATTATCCGCCTCGGACTGGCCGCCCGGTTGCCGCAGCGGGCTTCATGGCGCCTCAGCCCATCAGCAGGAAGCCGTCGCGGAAGGCGTCACCGGGCTCGCTGCCGCGCTTGAGGGCGCTCTCCACCTCCAGCAGCTGGCTCAGCAGCTGCAGGAAGCGGGCCGGTGTCCGCCCGCGGATCTGTTTGCGCATCACGTAGATCCGCTTGGGGTTGCCGATGCCGGCCGCCTTGGCGATGGCGTTCACGTCCTGCTCCCCCTGGCGGTCCAGCAGGCTCACCCAGAGCCAGCCCCGGATCTGACCGCTGAGCGTCGTCACGATCCGCAGCGCCGGTTCGTTGGCCGCCAGCAGCGCCTCCACCAGCGCGATCGCTTCGGCGGGATGCCCCGCCAGCAGGGCATCACCAACCTGCAGGGCATTGGTGGCATGGCTGCCCACCAGGGCCGCCACCGCCGCCGCCGTGATCGCCGGTTGCCCCTTGGCCGTGCTGCCGCTGCGTCCGGTCTCGGCCCCCACATAGAGCGCCAGCTTCTCCAGTTCACTGGCCAGGCGGGCGCTGTCGCTGCCGATGGCCTCGCTCAGGGCTTCCGCCGCCGCCGGCTCCAGCGTCAGGCCGAGCTCACGGGCGGTGCGCTGCACCAGCTCCACCTGGCCGGCGCCATCCCAGATCGCCGGCAGGGCGAAGCTCCGCTCGCTGGCAGCTCCCGCCTTCACCAGTTTCTGCAGGGCCTTGGTGGTGCGCAGGCGGGCGTCCGGTTTGCCTGCGTTCACCAGCAGCAGATGGCAGTTGTCCGGGATCAGCTCCAGGCTTGCCTCCAGCTGCTCGGCCAGCTCCGCTGGGCACTGGTTGCAGAAGGGGCTGCGCTGCAGCAGCACCACCCGATCGCCGCCGCCGAAGGGTGGCGTGCGCGCCTCCGCCAGGGCCTGGGCCGCCAGGGCGGGGTCGCCGCCGTCCAGGCGGCTGAGATTGATGCTCTGCCAGGCCGGATCGGTGCGCTCGGCGATCAGGGCCTCCACCGCCCGGTTGCGGGCTGCCTCGTCATCGCCCCAGTACAGATGAATGGGCATCGGCAGTCGGGTTCGCGCCGGGTGGCGGCCAGCGGTTGCGGTTCAGTTTCGGCCAGGTCAGGGCCCTGTGAGGCCTATCGGCCAGGGGAGTCGGGAGAATGCTCCACGACGCCAGTGCCGCCCATCGACGCCTTCGATCACCCGATCTTCACCGAGAGCATCCGCCTGATCCGCACGGCGCTTGAGCCCACGGGCCTCTACGGCCCCTGGGCGGCCGATGGTCCGGAGCGTGATGTGATCGAGCGGCTTGTCCACAGCAGCGGTGATCTCAGCCTGCCCACCGATCTGGTGCTGCCGGCGGCGGTCTGTCAGTCGGCCATGGTTGCCCTGGCGGCAGGGGCGCCGATCCTCACCGATACGGCCA
>RFPK01000284.1 GCA_009926195.1 Synechococcaceae bacterium WB4_1_0192
GGCACGATCTCGCTGCTGGGCACCTCCACCAACCTGCTGGCCAGCGATGTCAGCCGCCAGCTGGGCTATCCGCCGCTGGAGCTGTTCACGCTCACGGCGATCGGCGTGCCGGTCTGGCTGCTGGGCTCCCTCTACATGCTCGTGGTATCCGATCGGCTGCTGCCTGATCGCGGCCTCGACGACGGCGATCTGCTCGGCACCCTCTCACGCGAGGGCTACCTCACGGACGTGCTGATCCCCGAGGGCTCCGAACTGATCGGCCAGACCCTGCACCGCAGTCGCCTGCAGCGCCGCTTCGACATCGACGCCCTGGAGCTGCATCGCGGCGAGCAGACCTTCAGCGCCCCCCTGGCCGATGTGACCCTGCAGGCCGGCGATCGCCTGCTGCTGCGCTGCAACCGCGAGAACCTGCTGCGCCTGCAGCAGGAGCACACCGTCAGCCTGGCCGCCAGCAACGATGAGGACGACGACCTGCGCGAGCTCAGCGGTGGCCTGAACTCACCGATGCGGATGGTGGAGGTGCTGCTGCCCAACGGCTCCACCATCACCGGCACCAGCGTGCGCGATCTGCGCTTCCGCCAGCGCTACAACGCCACCCTGCTGGCGGTACGGCGCGGCAACCAGGTGCTGCGCGAGCTGCTCGGCCGGGTGGTGCTCCAGGCCGGCGACGTGCTGCTGCTGCAGGCCCCCCTGGATGCCATCCGCGGCCTGCAGACCAGCAACGACCTGGTGCTGCTCGATGAACTCGAGAAGGACATGCCCACCACCAGCCGCAAATGGGTGGCGGTGCTGGTGGCTTCGCTGGTGATCCTGCTGCCGCTGTTCAAGGTGCTCAACCTGATGGCGGCGGTGCTGCTGGCGGTGGTGATCATGGTGGCCACCGGCTGCCTGCGCCCCGGTGAGCTGCAGCGCTCGATCCGCTGGGACGTGATCCTGCTGCTGGGCTCCCTCTCCTGCTTCAGCGAAGCGATGCAGAAGACCGGCCTGGCCGAAGCCCTGGCCAAGGATCTGCTGCACGGCCTGCAGGGCTGGCCGGCCTATGCCGTGCTGCTGGTGGTGTTCGTGCTCGCCCAGATCTTCACCGAAGCCCTGAGCAACGGCACCACGGTGGTGCTGCTGATGCCGATCGCCACCGCCATCGCCACCGGCCTGGGCCTGCCGCCCATGGCCTTCATCTTCGCGATCACCATCGCCGCCAGCCAGAGCTTCCTGACGCCGATCGGCTATCAGACCAACCTGATGGTCTACGGCCCCGGCCGCTACCGCTTCCTCGACATGACCCGCTACGGCGCGCCGCTGACGATCGGCCTGGCCCTGATCGTGCCCTGGCTGATCTGCCGTCGCTACGGGCTCTGACCCTGCGGCGCCGCCCAGCCAGGCCGCAGGCTGGCCAGGATGGGTGCCACCGCGACCACTCCAGCCCGTGCCAGCCCCTCAGCTGCGGCGTCGCCGCAGGCACCTGCGCCTGATGCGACGCCGGCTGCGGTGGCTGTGGCGGCAGGAGGGCAGCCACGGCCACCGCGCCCGCGGCCTGGCTGCCGGCATCTTCACCGGCTGCTATCCGTTCTTCGGCCTGCAGATCCTGCTTGGGGTGGGCCTGGCCAGCCTGGTGCGCGGCAGCCACATCCTGGCGGCGGCCGGCACCTGGATCAGCAACCCGGTCACGTCCTTGCCGCTCTACTGGTTCAACTACCAGGTGGGGAGCTGGCTGCTGGGGCCAGGCCCCGGCTTTCCCTCCCTGCAGCAGGTGCAGGAAGGGGGCCTCTGGGATCTGGGCCTGGCCTTCAGCATCCGCCTGATGCTGGGCTCGAGCGTGGTGGGGCTGCTCAGCGCCGCCCTGCTGGGCTGGCTCTACTGGTGGTGGCAGCAGCGCCGCGCTCAGACCTGAGCGTCGCCGGGCTCAGAGGTCGCCACGCGCTTCCAGCCGGCCAGCACGCCGAGGATGTCGGCAGCGCTCACCAGCCCCACGAAGGCGCCGAACTCATCCACCACCACCCGCACGGCGCTGCGATCGCCGCGGCGGAAGGTGGTGAGCAGCCGGTCGGCACGGATCATCTCCGGCACGAAGTGGGGCGCCTCGCAGGCAGCGCTGATCAGCCGCCCCCCCCTGCCGCGCAACAGATCGGTGAGGGCCTGCTCCCGGCTGAGCACCCCCAGCACCTCGTCCACCTCCTCACCCAGTACCACCCACCAGGCGTCCTCCGGGGCGGCGATGATCTGATCGCGCACCTGCTCCAGGCTGGCCTTAGGCACCGTGCCCACCACGGTGTTGTTGAAGGGGTTGTAGACCTCGATGTGGCGGTCGCAAGCGACCTTCTGGCCGGCGATGCGCAGTTGTTCCTGGATCATGAGAGGTGTCTCGGGTGCGTTGAAGAGTGTGTGCGGCGGGGCGCTGCGCAGATACAGGCTGCGAGCCTCACTGCGCGTGGTTCAGGGCCAGGTCGAAGGCATCGAAGTTGCGCCAGCGGCGCTGCGCGTCCAGGCCTTCGATGCGGCGGTTCAGGATCAGGGGCACACGCTGCTCGGAGATGCCACCGTGCGAACGCAGCGGCACTTCCAGCGCGCTCAGGTCATGGCGGGCGGCGGCCGTGCCGATGACCACCGAACGTTCGGACAC
>RFPK01000285.1 GCA_009926195.1 Synechococcaceae bacterium WB4_1_0192
GTGCCGATGTTGGTGCTCACAGCGCCGGTGACCTTGACGGCAGCTGTGGTGTTAATGGTGAGGTCAGACGAGTTGCCGGCACCGGCTGTACCGGAGACGGCCGCGAGCGTGATCGGTGTAGCCACACCGGTGCCGACCGTGAGGGTGGCCTTGTTGGCGAGGGTGGCAGCGCCGAGGCTGATGGCACCGGTGGAGGTGCCGCCGATGGTGGACGTGCCGGCGATGCTCAAGGCCGTGTCGGTATCGCCGAGAGTGATGGGCGCTGTCCCCGGCGCTGAGACAGTGCCATCGAGCGTGATGGCGCTGGGATCCGTAGCCGTGACGCCGCCGGTGAAGGCAAAGCTGTCACCACCATCGCCGAGTGTGAGGGCTCCGGTGTTGAGGAAGGTCACCGCATTGGCAAAGGTGTTGGTGGCGCCAGTGAAGGCGACGGAGTAGTTGTTGGCCGTGGTGAGGAAATCATCCACCTGCACATTGCCTTCAAAGATGGCGCTGTTAGGCGCCGCGTTCGAAACCTTGAGCGTGCCGATCGTGATGGCGGCAGGTGCATAGACGCGAATATCACCCTTGCTGCCTGCATTCAGATCAAGCGTGAAGCTGCTGGCGCCATCATTGATGCTGCCATTAAAGTAGATATTGCCACCGGTGGGATTGGCGCCATTATTAGTTGCGTCGATCGAGCTGTTCGCCAGCAGTGCAATCGCACCCGTGCCGAAGGTGATCGCATCACCAGAGCTTCGGACCTGGCCCTTGAGGTTGATGGCGGCATTGCCCGTGAAGGCCAGGCCGCCATCAAACAGGAATACATCGCCTCCCCCCGCCGCATCACCGAGGCTGACCGTGCCAGTGGTGAGGAAATCAACAGCCTGCGCGAAGCTGTTGCTGGCGCCCTTGAAGGTGATGGCGTTGGAGTTGGCGGTGGTAACGAAGCTGTTCACCGCCACATTGCCGGCGAAGGTGGTACCGCCGCTCTTGGTGATCGTGAGCGTGCCGATGTCGGTGCCGACCGCGCCACTGACATTGACGGCCCCCGTGGTGTTGAGCGTGAGGTTGGACGCCGTGCCACCGGCCGTGCCGGCCACCGCCCCCAGGTTGATCGGCGTGGCCGCACCGGCACCAACGGTGAGGGTGGCGCCATCGGCCAGGGTGGCGGCTCCGAGCGTGATGGTGCCCGTGGAGGTACCACCGATCGTGGACGTGCCCGTGACATTCAGGGCCGTGTCGTTGTCACCGAGGCTGATCACGCCAGTGCCAGCAGCCGAAACAGTGCCGCTGAGGTTGATACCACTGGGGGCCGTGGCTGTGACGCCACCGGTGAAGGTGAAGGCATCACCACCGTTGCCGAGGGTGAGAGCGCCGCTGTTCAGGAAGGTCAGGGCATCCGTGAAGGTGTTGCTGCTGCCTGTGAAGCTGACGCTGTAGGTGTTGGCCAGCGTCGTCAAGGCCTTGAGGGTGACATCGCCAGCAAAGCTGGCACTGCCATTGGTGCCGCCATCGATCGTGAGTGTTCTGGAGGCCCCTGTGACACTATCGGCGAAACTGATCGCACCGCCACCTGAGCTGATCGTCTGATCACCAGTCAGGGTGAAGGGGGATTGGATCGTGATCGCCTTGCCCGTGGTGGTGATGTCGGCCGCACTGTTGATGCCGACGGTGCCGCTGAGCGTGACAGCACCACCGGCCTTGATGTCAGCCGCTGCACTCAATGAAAGGGTATCGGTGGTGGTGGCTGTGAACGATCCCACCGCCGTGCTGGCACCGATGGCACCGCTGAAGTTGATGTTGCCATTGCCGGCAATGAAGCTGACGTTGTCGGCGCCGGCCGTTTTGCCATCGATGGTGCCCGAGACGGTGATCGGAGCGCCTCCAGGAGTATTGGCCGTTGTATTCACACCGCCGCTGCCGATGAGGGTGATCGGCCTGCTGATGGATACCGCCACCCCGGGAGTGCGGATCGTTCCTCCCAGGGTCAGGCTGGAAACAGCGTTGACGTCAACGCCGTCATTGAACAGGAAATCATCGCCGCCATCGCCCAGGGTGAGGGTGCCTGTGTTCAGAAACTTGGTGATCGAGCCGGCACCGGTGGTGCTGTTGGAGCCAAAAACGTTCGTTGAGCCCGTGAAGCTGATCGCCGTACTGCCCGTTCCCGTATCCAGAGTGCTCAAGGTGGCGTTGCCACTGACGGCGAGACTTTTCGCGTTGGTGATCGTGAGTCGATTGAGGGTGATTGTCTGTTCGCTGATGGCGCCGCCCGTGCCGGCATCAATGGTGAGACCGAAGTTGGGGCCACTCAGGTTGCCCCCCAGGCTGATGTTCGCGCCAGTTGCTTGGCTGCCGGCTGTTGTCGTCAGCGTGGAGTCGCTCAGAAGCGTCGGTGAGCCGGTGCCGAACTTCAGAGCTTGTCCTTCGGTGTTGATCGTGCCGCCGATCTTGATGGCGGCGTTGCCAGCGAAATCAACGCCGCCCTTGAACAGGAAGCCGGCATTGCCAGTGTTATCGCCAAGGGTTACGGTGCCCGTATTCTTGAAAACCGTGGTATCGGTGAATTCGTTATTGTTTCCCGTAAGTGAGATTGTGTAGGAGTTGGCAGCCGTGATCAGATCCTTGACC
>RFPK01000286.1 GCA_009926195.1 Synechococcaceae bacterium WB4_1_0192
AGCAGCGCATCCATCTCCTGCAACGTGAGCTGGCGGCCCTGCAACTCCGCCTCCTGCTTGATCCGTGCCGCATCCAAGTCAAGCTGGCGCGTGGAGACGCCCAGCTGCTGGAGCCGCGCGTTCTGCTGCTCCTGCAGGGTACGGACGAATCGCTGTTCTTCCGCACCAAGGGTGGCCGTGAACTGGTCCGCCTGCTGCTTCGCCTGCTGCGCCCGGAGCTCCAGCTCCGCCGCGAATTGCGTCTGCTGCTGGGCCTGCGTGGCGGCGAACTGCTCCCGCTGGGCCGCGAACTGGGCCTCCTGCAGGGACATCTGCCGACCTTGCTGGGCGGCCTCCTGCTGGAGCTGCTGCGCCCGTAGGTCCACCTCACGCTGCTGCACGGCCAGCCCACCCAGCCCGAGCTGGCTCTGGAGCTGCTGCTGGATGTCAAACTGACGGCGCTGCTCGGCCTGCTGCTGGGCCGCCAAGGTCGGTGCGCCAGCCACCTGCCCAGTCAGCTCGCCCACACCCAGCCGCTCCCGAAGGGCGAGCTCCATCCCGGCCTGCTGCCCCGTCTGGGCCAGCTGGGCGGCCTGAAGCGCCTGCCCCCGCTCGAACTCCGTCTGCTGCTGGCCGAACTGGGCCTGCTGGAGCGCCTGCTGGAACTGGGCCGCCTGTGCCACGCGGTTCGCCTCAAACTGGGCGAGATCCTGTGCCCCGGCCAGCTCCGAGAAGCCCTGTGCGGCCTGGAGCGCGGCGAGGCGGTCCTGGGCCTGCGTCTGCGCAGCCTGCTGCAGGAGCTGGGCATCCAGTTGCGCCAAGGCCCGCGCCTGCTGGCCAGCCAAGTCACCCATCCGGCCGCCACCAATCGAGGACGCCGAAAGCCCGCGACGGGCCAGCTCCTCGTTCAGGCGGGACTGCTCGGCCTGATACTCGGCCCCAAGCTGGGCCGACTGGGCCTGCCGAATCTTCTGGAACGCCTCGGTGTCAAAGCGCGTCGGGGCCGCCAGCTGCTGCTGAAGGGCCCCGAGCATCCCGGTGCGGACCTGCTGCGCCTGCTGCGAGCCACCAAACTGCGCGAAGGGCTGGCCCTGCGGGGCCTGCGGGGCCGGACGGGCCATTCCTTGCTTCTGGAGCTGGGCGAAGGTCTGCTGGGGCTGAATGGGCTTGGGTCCCTGTGGCGCCGTCTCGTCCTCGGGCTTGGCCTGCTGACCGAAGAGGGTGCCGATCCCGGCCTTCGAGCCCTGCTGGCCCGCGCCGGTGGTGCCGAACAAGCTCGCGTAGCTACTGGTCGCCATTAGCGCCGTCCCGCGTACTGAGTGACCTGCTGCTGAAACAGGGGCATCAGAAGCTCGGCCAGCCGAGCCCGACGCTCATTCTCCATCCGCATCTGCTGCTCCTCTAGCCGGACCTGCGCTTCCTTTGTGGCCCGGTCCTGCATCGACCCGAACACATCCGCCACCGCGCCAGCCGCTGGGGCCAGCACCTCGGGCTTCTTGAGGGCGTTAAAGGCACCAGAGGCAATGTCAGCGCCGGCACTCAGGGTGCGGCTGAGGAGAGACGGGGGCGGAGGGACGGGCGGCAGCGCAGCCTGCGCCGACATTGGCACGCGCGTGATAGGCGCTGGTGCGGCAGCGGCCACTCCACCCGTCGAGGCGCCAGAAGGCGCCAACATCTTTCCAAGGGGGCCACCGGGCTGCTTAGACCGCGCAAGATCAAGGATCTGCGCCTGCTCTCGCTGAGACTCTAGCGTGCTCAGTGGCATGCCGCCACCGCTTGGCATCGTCTGAGCTGGCACCTGCGTTACGGGAGCCACCGGAGCCGGAACTGCCGTGCCCTTGCCAAACATCTCACCGAGCTTCGTTACGCCAGCCCGGCCAATGTCGGCCACGCTTGCCGCCGAGTAGCCCTCCGCGGCTCCCCTGGCGGCGCGGCCGACATCAAAGCCAATACCACCCTCGCCGGGGCGATCTAGCCCCTGAATAGTCCCCCGGACGGCCGCGGCTCCCGCCGGGCCACCAAAGAGGTAGCCCAGCGCCGTGGCCCCGGTCCCAATGACCTTCTTATTGCGGTCATAGATGCCAGCGACACCGCCACGGGTCTTCTTCTCAGCCTCCATCCCGTACTTCGCCCGGACCGCGTTCCGGGCCGCGAACCGCTCCTCGCGGGTTGTGAGGCGGTTGGCAGCAGCAATCTCGTCAGCGTAGGCCATCGGGGGACTCTCTCAGGTTACTCAGTAGGGGGGTCAACAGGGGCGTCCGCCGGAGCAATCTCCGGCTTCACGAACACGGCATGGAACACGTCAAAGCGCCAGCCCTCCGCCGGGTCGAGCTTATCCGTCTCAAAGGCCACCTTGGCCAGCTGCTCCTGCTCATACTGGAACCGCTCCACGAACTGGCGGCACAGGATCTGGAGCGCCGGCGAGGCGGCCACGGGCTCGGTCACAAGGGCGTTCTGCGAGGTCATCGGTCCAACTCCTTAGCGGGACTTCCGCTTCATCGCCGCCCGCCGCTTGGCCCGTTCGGGCAAGTCAGCATAGGCGGACTTGGGGGTCGCCGCAATATACTCCTTGGCGACCTTCTTCGGAATCCCCGTCTGGCCACGGCCCTCGGCGGCGGCATACATGGCC
>RFPK01000287.1 GCA_009926195.1 Synechococcaceae bacterium WB4_1_0192
CGGCCCTGGTGCTGCTGGCGGGCCTGCCGATGCCTCTGGCCAGCGGCACCAGCCTGCTGCTGATCGCCACGAACGCCATGGTGGCCCTGGCCGCCCTGGGACACTGGCCCTCAGCCAGCCTGCCATTGCTGGCTCCTCTGCTGATCGGCGGTGCCCTGGGCGGAGTGGCAGGCCAGCATCTGGCACCGCACCTGCCGGATCAGCGGCTGCGGCAGGGCTTCGCTGCCCTGCTGATCGGCTCGGCCCTGCTCACGGGAGCCGAGGCCGTGAAGCGCCACCAGCCGAACGGCAACGGCAGGGCTGACGGCACCATCGACTACATCAGGACACACCGCAACTGAAACGATGAGCGACCATTTCGATCTGATCGTGATCGGTGCCGGCTCCGGCGGGCTGGCGGCCGCCAAGCGGGCGGCAAGCCACGGCGCCCGGGTGGCGATCGTGG
The DNA here is from genome assembly GCA_009926195.1 of Synechococcaceae bacterium WB4_1_0192. Taxonomy (GTDB): domain Bacteria; phylum Cyanobacteriota; class Cyanobacteriia; order PCC-6307; family Cyanobiaceae; genus Vulcanococcus. Next base: position 446 of record RFPK01000287.1, read on the forward strand.
AGGGCGACCGCGTCGGCGGCACCTGCGTGATCCGCGGCTGCGTGCCCAAAAAGCTGCTGGTTTATGGCTCGGCCTTCCGGCACCACCTGGCCGATGCCGCCAGCTATGGCTGGAGCGTTGGCGAGCAGCGCTGCGATCCAGGCCTGCTGCTGGCGAACGTGCGCGCCGAAGTGGATCGACTCAACCGGCTGCACATCGGTTTTCTGGAGAAGGCCGGCGTCGAACTGGTGAGCGGCTGGGGGCGCTTCCTCGATGCCCACCGCATCGGCGTGCGCGATGCCGATGGCCATGAGCGGACGCTGCACGGTGAGCGGATTCTGATCGCCGTAGGCGGCCGGCCCCATCGGCCCGCCATCCCCGGCGCCGAACTGGGCTGGGTGAGCGACGACCTGTTCAATCTGGAACGACTGCCGGAGTCGATGGTGGTGGTGGGCGCCGGCTTCATCGCCTGCGAATTCGCCGGCATCCTCAACGGTCTGGGCGTGCGGGTGACGCAGCTGGTGCGCGGCAATCACCTGCTGCGCGGCTTCGACCTCGAGGCGAGCCGTGCTGTTCAGGAGGGCATGGAGGCCGCAGGCATCGAGATCCGCTTCGCCCATTCCCCCGCAGCGATCAGCCGCCGGGACAACGCCGATGCAACAGCGGGAGCGGGGGACCTCAGCGTGACCACCCAGAGCGGCGAAGTAATCGCCTGTGGCGGCGTGCTGCTGGCCACCGGCCGGCGACCGTTCCTGCAGGGGCTGAACCTGGAGGCGGCCGGCGTGGCGGTGGAGGGACACCGCATCCCCGTGGATGCCGATCAGGCCACGAATGTGAAGGGCATCCATGCCGTTGGCGATGTGACCGACCGCATCAACCTCACACCCGTGGCGATCGATGAGGGCCGGGCCTTCGCCGACACGGTCTACGGCAACAAGCCGCGGAGGTCCGACCACAGCCTGGTGGCCAGCGCGGTGTTCAGCCAGCCGGAGCTGGCCACGGTGGGGCTGACGGAGGAGCAGGCGATCGAGCGTTGCGGCAGCGAGGGCGTGCGCATCCATCGCGCCCGCTTCCGACCGATGAGCCAGGCGCTGCCGGCCCGTGATCCGAAGGTGCTGCTGAAGCTGGTGGTGGAGGTGGCCAGCGGTCGCGTATTGGGTTGCCACATGGTGGGCGAACACGCGGCCGAGATCATCCAGATGGCGGCGATCGCGATCGGCATGGGCGCCACCAAGGCCGATTTCGACCGCACCATGGCGCTGCACCCGAGCATCGCCGAGGAGTTCGTGACGATGCCCAACTGAGGAGCCCCCGGATGACGACAACGGAGCCGCGCACCGTGCTGATCAGCGGCGCCAGCCGGGGCATCGGCCGGGCGATCGCCGAGCGACTGCTGGCGGAGGGCCACCGCCTGAGCCTGGGGGTGCGCAACCCGCAAGCGCTGCGGGGCACGTCGCTGGATCCCGAGGGTTCCGCCCAGCAGGCCCGGCGCCTGCTGGTGCATCCCTACGAGGCCAGCGATCCGGCGTCAGCGGCGGCCTGGGTCAAGGCCAGCGCTGCCCGCTTCGGTGGCTTCGACAGCGTGATTCACTGCGCTGGCCTGTTCAGCCGTGCCCCGCTGCTGTTTGCCGATGGGCAGGAGCAGGAGATCGAGCAGCTCTGGCAGGTCAATCTGATGGGGCCGTGGTGGCTGACGCGGGCGGCCTGGCCGCAGCTGGCGGCCCATGGTCAGGGACGGGTGGTGGTGCTGGTGTCGATGAGCGGCAAGCGCAGCAAGGGGCGGCTGGCCGCGTACACCGCCAGCAAGTTTGCGCTGATGGGCCTGTGCCAGACGATGCGCAACGAGGGCTGGGAACAGGGCATCCGCGTCAGCGCGATCTGCCCTGGCTGGGTGAACACCGCCATGGCCGCGGCCGTGACCGCCATTCCCAGGGAGGCCATGACCCAGCCACAGGACCTGGCCAGCCTCACCGCTGAACTGCTGCGCCTGCCCAACAGCTGCGTGCCGTTCGAGCTGGCCGTGAACTGCTCCCTCGAGAACTGATCACGGCCACAAACCACCCACGCTGCTCCCACTTCAGGGGCCAGGGCAATGAGTGCATTCGCCGATTGCAGGCGGCTGGCGGCGGCGCGATATCGCCGCCATGGTGCTGGCCAGCCTG
>RFPK01000288.1 GCA_009926195.1 Synechococcaceae bacterium WB4_1_0192
CCGCCGATGCCCTGGCGGCGGAGGTGGCGGCTGGGCGGGCGGTGGTGCTGCTCTGTGAGGGCGATGCCTCGCTCTATGCCAGCTGTTCCTACGCCCTGCTGGCCCTGCGCGATCGCCATCCCCACTGCCCGGTGCGGGTCGTGCCGGGCATCACGGCGGTGGCGGCGGCGGCCGCGGCGGCCAGCGGCGCTGGCCTGGCCTGGCCGCTGGCGCTGCAGCAGGAGTCCTTGCTGATCCGACCGACGCCCGAGAATGCCGCCGAGCTGGAGGGCTTGCTGGAGCGCGCCGCCGGCGAGGGCCTGGTGCTGGCCCTGCTCAAGCTCGGCCACCGCTGGGCCTGGCTGCGGCCGCTGCTGGAGCGGCGCGGGTTGCTGGAGTCGAGCCTGTTCGCCCAGCGGGTGGGCTGGCCGGATCAGGTGCTGGCGCCGGCGGCGCTGGTGCCGGCGGCGGAGCAGCCCTACTTTTCGCTGCTGCTGATTCGTCAGGGATGGCCAGCGGTGCTGCCCTGAGCCAAGGTCGGGGGTGACGCCCGCCCCCACCGAGGCCATGACCCCGATCGACTGGCTTGCCCTGCTCCACCCGGTGCTGGTGATCCTGTTCGTGTATCCGGTGGTGGGGGCGACGATCCGCCTGGGCATCCTGGTGCGCGAGAAGCGGCTCGGCATCACCCAGCAGCCGGCGCTGGTGCCACGCGAGCACGCCGACCACGGCCGCTGGGTCACCGCCGGCGTGGTGGTGGCCGTGCTGATCGCGCTCTTCTATTCCTTCCTGAGCGCGGCACTGGACCCGGGGGGTGCCTTCATGGGCGGCTTGCCCCGCCTGATCGCGCTGCTGCTGGTGGGCCTCGGCACGCTGGTGGCGCTGCTGGTGCTGCTGCGGGCGAAGCGGCCGGCGCTGCGGGCCAGCTTCGGCCTGCTCACCTGGGCTGGCCTGCTCGCGCTCGGCGCCCAGCCGGAGATCTGGCGGCTGTCCGACGACCCCTTCGGCGGCTCCTTCTGGGCCTCCCACTACTGGAGCGGTGTGCTGCTCACCGGCCTGCTGCTGTTCACCCTGGCGGCCCGGCCGGAGATCACCCGCCAGCTGCGCTGGCGGCGCCTGCACGTGGCCGCCAACCTGCTGGTGATGGTGCTGCTGGCGGTGCAGGCGATCACCGGCACGCGCGACCTGCTGGAGATCCCGCTCAGCTGGCAGAAGGCAGCGATCGAGCGCTGTGATTTCAGGGCTCACACCTGCCCGGAGCCGCCAGCTGCGCCTCAGCCCGCTGCAGCAAGGCCAGCGCCTCCGCCGGCGTAGGGGCGCGCATCAGGGCGTGGCGCAGCTGCGGTGCGCCGCTGAAGCCGGTGCAGGTCCAGCCCATGTGCTTGCGGGCGATCAGCAGACCGTGGTCGCCGCGGGCGGTCACCAGGGCCTGCAGCTGCTCGGCCGCCAGCTGGATCCGCTCCAGGGCGCTGGGGCTGGCGGGCACCGGCCGGCCGCTGAGGGCGGCATCGATCTGGCCCACCAGCCAGGGGGCGCCCATGGTGCCGCGGCCCACCATCACCCCATCGGCGCCGGTGAGCGCCAGGCAGGCCAGGGCATCCTCCGGGCTGTTCACATCGCCATTGGCGATCAGCGGAATCCGCAGCGCCCGTTTCACCGCCGCGATCGCGCTCCAGTCGGCCTGGCCCTTGAAGCCCTGCTCACGGGTGCGGCCGTGCAGGGTGAGCAGCTGGGCGCCGGCGCTCTCCAGCTGCCGGCACCAGCCCACCGGATCGGCGTCGCTGCCGCACCAGCCCAGGCGCGTTTTCACGGTGACCGGGATCGCCACGGCCGCGGCCACCGCCTCGATCAGCCGGGCCGCCAGATCGGGCTCGCGGATCAGGCCGCTGCCGCCGCCCTTGCGGGCGATCTTCTTCACCGGGCAGCCCATGTTGATGTCGATCAGGAAGGCGCCGGCGGCCTCGGCGCGGCGGGCCGCATCGGCCATGGCGGCCGGGCGGTGATCGAACAGCTGCACGCCGATCGGGCCGGCCTCGCTGGCGAGCTCCTCCACCTTGATCAGGCCGTGGCCCAGCTCCAGGCTGGTGGCGTTCACCATCTCGGTGAACAGCAGGGCATCGGCGGCCCAGCGGCGCACCAGGCCGCGGAAGATCCGGTCGCTCACCCCCGCCAGGGGTGACTGCAGCACGCGGCAGCGCAGCGTCCGGGGGGTGCCGCGACCGCCCAGCTGCAGGGGCGTGCTCAGGGAAGGTGGGGCGGTGATCATGGTGATCCGATTGTCGGACTCCAGGCCGATGGCCCCTGCTGAAGCCGCCGCCACCCCCGTGCCCTACCCCCTCAGCCGTGCGCTGCTCGAGGCGGTGCTGGCCGACCGCACCAGCGACCGCTTCGTGTGTGAACTGATCTGGCCGCGCCTGGGGTATGAGCAGAACGGCTCCGGCAGCTGGAGCGCGGGCCCGGCTGCGGAGGCCGGCTGGCGGGAGTCGTTCCCGGTGGAACCGCAGTTCATCGCCGCCCGGCCGCCCTCGGTGGCGCTGACGCGCTCGATTGCCAAGGAGCACAAGCAACTGCTGAAGGAGCAGCTGGGCTTCGCCGGCTATC
>RFPK01000289.1 GCA_009926195.1 Synechococcaceae bacterium WB4_1_0192
CTTCCGGGGCAGAGCTTATCGCCCGGACAGCGCCCACAGCAGCAGCTGCGTGCGGTTGCTGCAGCCGGTCTTGGCCAGCAGGTGTGAGATGTGGCACTCCACGGTTCGTGGACTCACCACCAGTGCAGTGGCGATGGCCCGGTTGCTCAGTCCCTGCAGCAGCTGGTCGAGCACCCGTTGTTCAGCCCGGGTGACGGGTTCGCTCGGACGAGCCATGGCGCTCTGGGCGTGTCTTCGTCGAGCATTCCCAGGTCAGGGACCACCCGCCTGCATCGTTCGAGGCTGCAGCGTTCAGGGGCGGCACGGCTCAGCTGCCGGTGACCGCCGCCGTCCGGGGGAGGGCCCTGGCCCGCTTGATCGGCAGATTGGCCACGAGGGCCGTGACCCGGTCCTCGGTTTCGAGGGTCACATCGCCTTCCTCGAGGTCGATCTCCACGTAGCGGCTCACCACTTCGAGGATTTCGCGCCGCATCTGCTCCAGCAGCTCAGGATTGAGGTCGCTGCGATCGTGGGCCAGCACCAGCTGCAGCCGTTGTCGCGCTGTGGTGGCGCTGGCCGGTTGACGACCGAGCAGCTTGTTGATGAAGTCGCGCAGGGCCATCGGCTCAGAAGATCTTGGTATGGATGAGGCGGCCCAGCTTGGCCCGCAGGCCATCGCGCACCTTGGCCGGATCGAGCAGCGGGACCTCCTCACCGCAGATCCGTCGGGCGATGTTGCCGTAGGCCAGCGCTGCCGGGGATTGGGTTCCGTTGAGTGTCAACGGCTCACCGCGGTTGCTGCTGACGATTACCTGCTCATCCTCAAGCACCAGCCCGAGCAGCGGCAGGGCCAGGATCTCGGTGACGTCGTCGACCGCGAGCATCTCCTGGTTGGCCATCATCTTCGGCCGCACCCGGTTCAGCACCAGTTGGATCGGTTGGATGCCCTGGCTGTTGAGCAGGCCGATCACCCGGTCGGCATCCCGCACGGCTGACACTTCCGGAGTGGTGATGACGATCGCCTCCCGTGCGGCGGCCATCGCATTCTTGAAACCATCCTCGATCCCGGCCGGGCAGTCGATCAGCACCAGATCGAACTGCTCCGCCACCAGCGCGACGATGCGTTGCATGTCCTCGGGTTTCAACCAATCGAGCATGCGCGGGTTGCCCGCCGGCAGCAGGGCCAGGTTCGGCTGCTGCTTGTGCTTCACCAGAGCCTGCTCCAGCCGGCAACTGCCCGCCAGGACCTCCTGGGCGGTGTAGATGATCCGGTTTTCGAGGCCGAGCAGCAGATCGAGGTTGCGCAGACCGAAATCCGCGTCGAGCACGGCGGTGCGCTGGCCCAGCCTGGCCAGGGCGATGCCCAGGTTGGCGGTGAGGGTGGTCTTGCCCACGCCCCCCTTGCCCGAGCAGATCAAGATGGTGCGGGTCACGGTGCGTCTGGAGATCGGGGCAGGCTACGGCCAATCCTCAACGGTGCCGCCCACCGTGAGCCAGGCGTTGTGACAGCCACCATGGCTGCCGGATGGCGGCGGTTGTCACCCCACGACCGGCCCCTGCGACTGGTCAGGCTCTGGGCCGGCGTTTAGAACATGTCGGCACCCACCGGCCCTCGATGCGCGCTGTTCCCTTCCCTCAGCAGCGATTACTGGTGATGCCGGATGACGGCGCGGCCGCCGTCGTCGAGCTGATCGACGCTGCCAGCGAGTGCCTGCTGCTCAAGCAGTTCAAGCTCCAGAGCGAAGTGGTGCTGCAGGCGCTGCGGCGGGCCCACCAGCGCGGTGTTGAGGTGCGGGTGATGCTCAACCCGCACACATCTGGTGGCGACCGCTGGAACGACGAGGCCTACAACCTGCTGGAGAGCTGGGGCATCGCCGTGGCCTGGACCAGCGAGGCCTTCCCGGTCACCCACGAGAAATCGATCGTGATCGATGGCCGTGCGGCCCTGATCGCCACCTTCAACCTCGCCGACAAGTACTTCACCCAGACCCGCGACTACGGGGTGGTCAGTCACGATCCGGATGTGGTGGCCGAGGTGGTGGCGGGGTTTGAGGCCGACTGGCAGCGGCTGTCCTTTGCTCCGCGCCTCGACGTGGGATTGGTCTGGAGCAGCATCCATAGCCGCGGCCAGATGGCGCGTGTGATCGACCGCGCCAGCACCACCCTCTGGATTCAGCACCCCAAGTTCGTCGATGCGGTGATCCTGGAGCGGATCGTCGCGGCCCGGGAACGCGGCGTGAAGGTCCGCGTGCTGTGCGGGGGGAAGCACGGCATCAGCGACTGGGACATCTTCGATACGTTCAGTTCGCTGCGGCTGATGGAGCGCTTTGGCGTCAAGATCCGCCGCCAGAAGCATCTCAAGCTGCACACCAAGCTGATCCTGATCGATGGATGCGCGGCCCTGGTCGGCTCGATGAACATCGACCGCAGCGCCTTTGACCTGCGCCGTGAGCTCGGCATTGAGCTCGATGCCCCTGATGTGGTGCAGCGTCTGCTGACCAACTTCGAGGCCGACTGGGAGGAGGCCTCGCATTACAGCGCCCCCGATCCGCTGGATCCCACCTATCACGAGGCCGGT
>RFPK01000290.1 GCA_009926195.1 Synechococcaceae bacterium WB4_1_0192
CTCCAGCAGCTGGTGGTCGAAGCCCTGACCGCTGAGCCACTGGCTCACGGGGCCGGCCCCCAGCCCGGCCCCGTGAGCCAGTGGCTCAGCGGTCAGGGCTTCGACCACCAGCTGCTGGAGCCCGACCACCTCGGTGTTGAGGTGATCGGCGTGGAGGCCCCTTTCCTGCCTGTGATCGCCGCTGCCCTCAAGGCCAACGGCTTTGATTACCTGCAATGCCAGGGCGGCTACGACGAAGGCCCGGGTGGTCGGCTGGTGAGCTTCTATCACCTGGTTCGGCTCGGAGCCCTGGCGGATCAGTGCACCGCCAGCCAGCACCTGCCCGCCGCGGCCCGGCCTGAAGAGGTGCGCCTCAAGGTGTTCCTGCCCCGCGATGGTGCCCTCACCATCCCCAGCCTCTACGGCCTCTACCGCGGCGCCGACTGGCCGGAGCGTGAAACCTTCGACATGTATGGCATCCGCTACGAGGGCCATCCCCATCCCAAGCGTCTGCTGATGCCCGAGGACTGGCAGGGCTATCCGCTGCGCAAGGACTACGTGCAGCCGGACTTCTACGAGATGCAGGACGCCTACTGAGCCTGGGCACGGGCCGCACGGCGCTGGCGCTTGTAGAAGCGCATCACCGCCAGCGCGACACTGCGGGGATCGTGGCGCAGGGTCGCCGTGGGTCGCGCCCCCTGCAGCGGCGCCGTGAGCACCTCATAGCCGAGACTGCGCAGCCGCCTGCTGTCGCACCGCACCGGTTCGGCGCCGCGCTGGCGGTAGTGCTCCACCAGGGTTGAATCGCCCAGGTCCTCCTGGGCCAGCACGGAGCTGAACAGCCGCTGCTGCACCCCCAGGCTGGCCAGCTGCGCTTCGATCGCCCGCAGGTGGCCCTCCACATCGAGCCCGTCCGTCTCACCGGGCTGGGTCATCAGGTTGCACACGTAGAGGCGCGGTGCCTTGCTGCGGCTGATCGCATTCACCAGATCCGGTACCAGCAGGTTCGGCAGCAGCGAGGTGTACAGGCTGCCCGGCCCCAGCACGATCAGATCGGCATGGGCGATCGCCTCCAGCGCCTTGGCCAGGGCCGGAGGTCGCTCCGGCGTGCAGCCCAGCCGCACGATCGGGCTGCTGGCGTGGCCGATCTGGGATTCGCCTTCGATGCGGCGGCCGTCCTCCAGCTCGGCCCAGAGCTTCACATCGGCATTGGTGGCCGGCACCACCGTGCCCTGCACCGCCAGGACGCGGCTGCTGGCGGTGATCGCCGATTCGAGGCTGCCGGTGATGGCGGTCAGCGCCGACAGGAACAGATTGCCGAAGCTGTGCCCCTCCAGGCCGGTGCCGGAGCGGAAGCGGTACTGGAACAGGCGCGTGAGCAGTGGTTCCTCGGTGGCCAGCGCCGCCAGACAGTTGCGGATGTCACCCGGCGGCAGCACCCCCAGTTCACGCCGCAGCACCCCGGAACTGCCGCCGTCATCCGCCACGGTGACGATCGCGGTGAGGTTGCCGCTGTAGCGCTTCAGGCCGCTGAGCAGGGTGGAGAGACCGGTGCCGCCGCCGATCGCCACGATCGCCGGTCCACGGTTCAGTCGTCGCTTGGCCACCAGCGCATCCACCAGCACCGTGCCCTTCTCCGGCGCCAGCGCCTGCTGAATCGACCCGAAGCTGCGGCTCTGGCCCAGCCAGATCAGCGCACCGCCCGCCACCAGCACCAGCGGCCCGGTCACCGCTCGTGGCAGCACCTTGGTGATGTTCTGCAGCAGCCAGCGGATCGATTCCAGCAGCCAGTAGATCGGTTGCAGATCCGCCCAGACCGCCGCCCCCAGCAGGGCCAGCATCAGGCCGATCCCAGAGGTGAGCATCCAGCGCTTCACCACCAGTCCCGGCTGCAGCCAGCGCGCCGCCCGCCGTGAGCGCGACATCAGGTCCTGGCGCTGCAGGTCACCACGACCCAGCCAGGCCGGCTGCGGCTTGGGGCGAGGCCGGCGACTGCTTCGTTGGCCTCGAGCGGGCATAGCGCTGATGACGTCCCTGAACTGTACGGAGAAGCAGCCAGGATGGGCCCGTCGTTGATCGTGGGCTGGGCCGGTGGTGATGGTCGGGACGGCGCCTGTGGCCGAAATGCGCGATCTGAGCGTGCGCTGGGGTAGCCGCAGCGTCCTGGCGCACATCGATCTGCAGCTGCAGCCCGGCGAGCGGCTGGCGGTGGTGGGCCCCTCCGGCGCCGGCAAGTCGACGATCCTGCGCCTGTTGGCGGGCCTGCTGTTGCCCAGCGATGGCGAGCTGCGCATCCATGGCGTGCCGCAGACCTACCTGCGCCTTGATCAGCGCCATCCTCCCGATGTGCGCCTCGTGTTTCAGAACCCCGCCCTGCTGGCTTCGCTCACCGTGAGCCAGAACGTGGGCTTTCTGCTCGAACGCTTCAGCCGCCTGAGTGCAGCGGAGATCCGCGAGCGGGTGGGGCGGGCCCTGGAGGCTGTGGGCCTCTACGGCGTGGAGGATCTGCTCCCCGGTGAGCTCAGCGGCGGGATGCAGAAGCGGGTCAGCT
>RFPK01000030.1 GCA_009926195.1 Synechococcaceae bacterium WB4_1_0192
TCGATGAGCTGTATCTGGTGGCCGGCGAACAGGCCCTGATGCACTCCTGGCTCGACAGCCGCCTGGAGGGGATGCCCCAGGTCAACGGTGATCCGGTCACACCGCTGCTGCCGCTGAAGCCCAGGGTGCGCGCCCTGTTGAGCAGCCGCGAACTGCAGGAGCGCATCCAGCTGCGCGTGCTGCAGACCAGCGTCAGCAGCCAGCTGGAGGTGCGTCTGAGCCTGCCGCTGCAAGGACAGCGCGAGGAGTACGTGATCAGCCGCACCTATCCGCTCAAGGAGCAGAACCTGGTGGCGGAGGATCTGCCGGTGATCAGCCTCTGGCCTTACGTCAGCGATCAGCAGTGGAGCCTGTTCTATCTGTTCTGCGAAGACAGCAGCAACGGCCTCACCGTGGATGGCTTCGGGGATTACGACCGCAAGCTCGGCCGTGACGGCCAGCAGGCGGTGAAGTATTTCACCACCCGCCAGTTCCCGGATCTGGTGCGCATGAGCGAGCGGGGCCAGGATCGCGGCCTGCTGCCGGTGACGCCACCGCCCGCCAACCAGGAGCAGGGCATGAACTGGCGGGTCGGCATCGATTTCGGTACCTCGTTCACCAACTTCTTCGTGGACGACGGCGGCGGTCCGCGCCGGCACCAACTGGACACCCGCGTCATCTCCTTGACACTGTCGCAGAAGGATCAGCGCCAGCGCCTGCTGAATCAGTACTTCATCCCCGAGGACATGATCCCGGCCGCCGATTACGGCGGCAATCCCCCCACGGCAACGGCCATCAGCCTGCGCGGTTGGCAGGAGGTGCTCGGCCAGGTGCCCGAACTCTTCCATGAAGCCCGCCTGCGGGTGCCGAGCCCCGGCGAATTCGGCGGTTCTGAGCTGCGCACCGGCTTCAAGTGGGAGCAACTGCAATACCAGCAGCCCTTCCTCAAGGAGCTGGCGCTGCTGATCAGCGCCAATGCCGCGGCCAGCGGTGCCAGGGAAATCAGCTGGTCGGTGTCGTACCCGAGCGCCTTCTCCGCCAATGAGGTGGCCCGCTACCGGCGGGTGTGGATCGAGCTGTGCGAGGAGCTCACCCAGCTCACGGGCCTGATCCACCTGCTGCATCAGCAGGGCGGCGAAGGCGGCCTTCAAACCGAGGCGGTGGCCTTCGCCAGCTACTTCGGCAACTTCCAGAACCGGCAGATGGTGCACACCTCCTGCATGGATGTGGGCGGCGGCACCACCGACATCTCGATCTGGCAGGAGAACCGCCTGATCCATCAGGTGTCGATTCCCTATGCCGGCCGCGACATCTGCTCGAAGCTGCTGCAACGCAAACCGTCGTTCCTGAAGTGGCTGTTCCAGCCCAGCCTGACCGCAGACATCAACGACGATGAAGCGCGGGCCCGTCAGGATCGCAACTTCAACAGCAGGCTGGACAACATCATGCGTTACGGCTCCAGTGAATTACTGGCCGGCCGCCTCGACATGCTGGCGAATCAGAATTCGCCACTGCAGCTGCCACTGCAACAGTTCCTGAGCTTGATTGCGATCAATTTCGGTGGGCTCTATCACTACCTCGGCCAGGTTCATGCCGTGCTGCGCCAGGAGGGCAGACTCACCCGTCAGACGCCAACGCCGGTGTACCTGGGCGGCAATGGTGGACGACTGATCAACTGGGTCGACGCGGCCTCGACCTTCCAGAAAGGCGGCGATCCCGATCGCCTGATGGAACGTCTGCAGATCAAGGCCGCCGGCTGCGACAGCGGCAACGGTGGCACCTCCCTTTCTGATGCCTACAAGGATGAAACGGCCTGCGGCCTGATCAGCACCGGCATCAATCTCAGCGGTGATTTCGACCCCCGCGATGATGTGATGGTCTGCGGTGCCAATCTGCAGATCAACACGCTCAGCTTCACAGCGAACGACCGGGTTGAGATCCCCCATCAGCTGCGCAAGATCGAGCGCTACGAACTCAAGGATCTCGACGCGATCAAGGCCTTCGTGGAGCATTACGACGCCAGCATCGCCGAGCTGCGCATCCGCACCCTGCTGCCGATCCGGCAGCTGTGTGATCTCGATCAGCTCTGGGGGGAGGTGGAAACGGAAGCCCGCTCGCTCTGTCTGGCCAAGGTGGGCCAGGAAGCCTCCGATCTGGAACCGGAGCCGGGCTTCATCCTCGGCCTGCGGGCCCTCACCAACTGCCTGGGTCGCGTCTGGGCGGAACGCTTCTGAGGAATCGAGATCATGTCCCCGACAACGCCACGCACCAACACAGCACCCTCCACCACTGCTGATCAGGCTGCTGCTGATCCAGCTGCTGCAAATCCCGCCGCGGCCACCCCAGCCGCACGCCGCGCTCCGATCGATCCGCTCACCGGCATGCCCGAGCCAGCCGCCCCTGCGGCTGCACCGCTCGGCCGCGATCTGCCAGCGCCGCCGCCGACCGCCGCCGCCGAGCTCCCCCCCTACCTCCTGCCGCTATCGGGAGCAGGGGTTCTGCTGGGCGGCTTGGCGCTGCTGTTGGGCATCACCGTGTATCTGCAGCTGCGGCGCAGTCATGGCGAACTGAGCAGACAGATCAAAGACCTCAGAACGAAGCTGGCGGCGCTGGATCTGGATCAGACCCTGGAATCGGTGGCTGGTGGCAGCAGCGAACAGCCCCCCCTGTCCAGCTGGCTCAGCCCTACACCGGGCACTCCGCCAACGCTTCAACCGAAAGCGATGCCTGTGTCAGCCCCGCAATCCGGGCTGGATCTTCAGCCACCCGTGATCCAGAACGACACCAGTGCTTCCTCTGGCATCCCTCCCCTGGATCCTGTTGCGGTTGCACCGCCAGCACCGGCGCCGATCCTCCTCAGCAAGGCCATGTTGATCCAGGCCATCAACAACGGCGATCGCCAGCTGCTGCGCGAGCACAGCACCGCCCAGCTGAACATCACCAGTGAATCCGAAAACGCCCTGGCGATGGGCCGCTCTCAGGCAACGCAGCTGGAGGCGGTCACAGGTGGCGGCAGCTACTGGCTGGCGGTCATCAACGATCAGGCCTGGTTGTTTCCCACCGAGCTCACCCTCAAGGGCTTCCTCTCAGTGCAGCCCAGCAAGGGCCTGTACAGCTACGAGAAACAGATCCTCAGCAAAGCCGAGCTGCTCGAACCAGCCCTGCTGCGCCAGGAGGGCAACCGCTGGACGGTCGAAACCCTCGGCCGCGTGGCGATTCCCTGAACGGCAGGCGCAAAGGCCCCGATCCGGGGTCAGTCACCTCAGGATTGCTGCTGCTGCACCAACGCCAGCGCCCGCTCCAGGGCGCTGAGCCGTTGTTCAAGGCTGCGCTGAAGAGGATCGCTCTGCAGGCCGATGTGGCCCCTGGCGGTGAGCATCCAGCGGCGACCGTGCTCCACGCTGGTGGCCACGGCCGGTTGCAGCAGCTCCAGCTCGGCCGGCAGCTCCGGGCTGCCGCTGATCTCAAAGAAGCGCTCCAGGCTCTGCAGCTGGGTCGGGCGGCTCAGAACCCCCGGCCGGGGCAGCAACTGCCAGGAGCCGTCCTGCAGTTCGATCATCCAGGTGGAACCCTGGGCGAACGCCTCCAGTTCCACCTCCTTCAGTTCACCGCTGAGGCTGCGACCGCTGACGCTGCAGGGCCGGGCAAAGGGCTGCAGCAGCGCGGGTGAGGACCGGTAGGCATCCAGCAGGCCCTCCAGCGGCAGGTTCAACGCCGGGATCGTGAGCTCCTCCTGGCCCACCGGCACCGGCAGGCTGATCGGCCGTACAGCAGGCTCGCCTGCCAGCAACTCGCGATCGCGAAAGGCCTGCAGGTCCTGCTCGATGGCGGCCAGGCGCTGGGCAAGATCGTTGATGTCCTCACGGACAGCTTCGAAGCTGCGGGTCAGCTTGTCGTTGTTTTCAACAAAGCGATCACTGAGCTGCCGCACGCTGCGCAGCAGAAACTTGACCGATTCGTAGAGCTTGTCCGAATCCATATCAGGGCTCACCTTGCTGATCGGTGCGCTCAACCGAGCGACGGGCTTCGCGCAACAGAGCGTCCAGATCGTCATCCTGCCGGCTGGCAGGGCCGCTGGCGGCAGGCCGGGCAGGGGATGGGGATGGTGCGGGCAAAGCGGTGCGAGCGGACGCGCTGACCGGGGCACTGACCGGCGCAGACGAGGGCCGGGGCGACAGCGCCCGGATGGCATTGGCGCGATTCGACTGCCCCACCGCATCCGGCAGCAGGATCAGATCGAGCAGCTGGGCGACACCACAGAAGCCGAAGGTGAGCAACAGCGCCAGGCCATAGCCCACCTGGCCGAGATAGAGCCGCTGAACGCCGCACAGACCGACCAGAGACAGGCACCACAGCGCATAGGCCAGCGCAACGTCTTTCTGTTCCTGTTTCTGTTCCTGCGGCTGACTCACGCCTCTGCCGATCCCGAGCTCCAGGCAGGCTAAGGGATGTACTGGGAATCAGGCAGCCGGGTTCAACACCGCAGGATTCAGCGCTCCAGCAACCGCCAGAAGCCAATCTCGCGGGCATAGGCCTCGCGCAGACGCCCCAGAAATGTGCTGTGGCTCTCGATGCCCTGCCAGTCGTCGATGCGGGCCGCCAGCTGCTCACAGCTGCGCAGGTGCTCGGCGGCATGGCGATAGCGACGGCTGCGGCCCATCGCCAGGGCAAACACCACCATCGGCCGCAGCAGCACGGTGGCCGCCAGGGGATGGTCGGCGCTGAGGTGCTCCGCCGCCTCGCTCTGGATCCCATGGGCCTCGCCATCCCAGTGCTGCCGATCACGCAGCACCAGGCGAGCCGCCCGCGCCAGGGCCGGCCAGGCGATCAGGAACTGCAGGGCCAGCAGCGGCTGGTCATGGGCCTCCGCCAGCTGCAGGGCCCGCTCCTCGACCTCAACGTCCTCGAAAGCCTCCAGCCGCTGCAGGTAGGCCTTGAGCGGTGCGGTGGCCAAGGTGCGGCTGAACCACAGCCAGCGCTGCTGCTGCGCCTCCTCCGGGCGGTCGAGCTGATCGAGCACCGTGATCCGAGCCTCCTCCCACTCCGGTACCGGCCAGCGTGCGGCCGCAGCGGCGGCGCCATCCAGGATCTTCAGGGCCTGCCCGGCGCGACCCGCCGCCAGCAGCCGCAACGCCACCGCCCTGGCCGAGCATGGGCTCGAACTGCTCGGCTGCAATGGGCACGGCCAGTTCGATGGCCTGATTCCCGTCCTTGCTGAGGCCCTTGGCGATGGAGCGACCGATCGTCGCCAGGCGCTTGCGCACCTCCTGCGCCGCCGTCTCCACCCCATCTGCCGCGGCCAGGGCCAGCCGAAGCCGGCGCTGCATCACGGCGCTGCCGCTGCTCAGCTCGATCAACAGCTCCGCCAGGGCCGGCGCACCGAGGGTCTGCAGGTTGGCGGCGTTGAGCGTGCGGCGGCTGGCCATGGGCGATGGGGCGAGCGGCCGGGTTCAGCTCAGCACGGTGAACAGCAGCTGGATCAGGCTGAACCCAAGCAGGCAGACGCCGCACAGAAGCGAGATGGTGCTGGCCATCGGCAGCCCCGGAGATTCCTTGGTCTAAAGGATTGCTTAAGGGGCTGGGGCGGCGCGACATCAAACGTGTCGTTGGCGCCGCCGTGCGCCACGGCTCGGCTGCGGCGAGGATCCAGGTTGCTGCTGCAGGCGCCGATGGCCACCACGAGCGGGTCCCTGGTGCTCGCCGCCGATGATCCGGCCGCCCTGGCCCGCTTCTACGGCGCCCTGCTGGCGGAACGGCCGCAGCGGGGAATGAGCGAGCGACACTGGCGCCTGCCCTGGCCGGCCGGGGGCTGGCTGGAGATCTATGCGCCCTCGCGGCAGCGGCCCCAGCCCCGGCAGCAGGGGCGGCTGGCGCTGTGCCTGCAGCGGCAGACCGGCGATGCCAGCGCAGCCGCCTGCCTGGAGAACTGGATCGCGGCGGCGCTGGTGCAGGGCGCCACCCCGCTGGAGGGCGCCCGGCTGGAGCCGTTCGGCGCCGAAGCCTGGCTGCTGGATCCGGAGGGCAATCGTCTGTTGCTGCTGGTGCAGCCCCCCGTTGCCGAGCCTGGCCCGCCGCGCCAGCCTTGAGGCAGCGCCCGCTGCGGCGGATGAGCCTGGACGCCCCCCACGACCTGCCGGACCTGCTGAATCGGATCGAGCGGCAGCTGCTGCCGGGGCTGCGGCTGCTCAGCGCCGATCCCCATGATCCGGTGCACGTGCTGTCATTGCCCGAGCCCTGGGCGACCGTGGGCTGCGGCAACTACGCAGCCGTTCTGCACCACCCGAAGCATCCGCGCCTGGTGGTGAAAATCTATGCGCCCGGGCGACCGGGGCTGGAGCAGGAGGCGGAGGTGTACCGCCGCATCGGTCGCCATCCGGCCTTCTCCCAGTGCTTTCACGCCTGTGATCGCTACCTGGTGCTGAGGCGACTGCAGGGCACCACCTTCTACGACTGCCTGCGCCGCGGCATCCGCATTCCACTGCGAGCGATGGTCGACGTCGATGAGGCGATCGTCTACGCGGAGTCTCGGGGCCTGCATGGCCACGACGTCCACGGCCGCAATGTGCTGCTGCACGAAGGGCGCGGGCGCATCGTTGACATCTCCGATTTCCTCAACCCGGAGCCTTGCCACGCCTGGCGCGATCTGCGCTGGGCCTATCGGCACCTCTACCGGCCCCTGATCGCACCGCTACGCCTGCCGGTGCCAGGGCCGCTGCTGGCGGGGGTCCGCAAGGGGTATCGGCTGTTCCGGCGCCTACTGCGGCGCGGAGCTGAGCGCTAGGGGTGGAGCAGCGGCTGGCGAGACTCGCCAGCCAGTCGCGCAGCAGCGGCAGGGCATCGGGCTCGAGCCGGTAGTACATCCAGCGGCCCTGCTGGCGTCCGCTGATCAACCCCGCCTCGCGCATCACCCTGAGGTGGAAGGAGAGCCGCGACTGGGCCAGCTCAAGGCTGGCGGTGAGCTCGCAGACGCAGCGCTCACCATCGGCCAGGGCCTCGATCACCCGCAGGCGGATCGGATCGGCCAGGGCGCGCAGCAGCAGCTGGGCCCGCGGCTCGGCCAGGGCCGGGGGGGCCGACATGGAAACCGTCGCGGCCACGGACATGTGCTCTGCAACACCTGATCCATCAACCCTAGTTGATTTATGGTCGTGACCGTTGTCCCCGCCCGCGATCAGCTCCGCCATGAACATCGGCATCAACGGATTCGGACGCATCGGCAGGCTGGTGTTCCGCGCCCTCTGGGGTAGCCCCGGCATCAACCTGGTGCATGTCAACGAGCCGGCCGGCGATGCCCACGCAGCCGCCCATCTGCTCGCTTTTGACTCCGTGCATGGCCGCTGGCAACAGGCCGTGCAATCCAACAGCCGCGGCTTCTTCGTGGGCTCGACGCCGGTCAGCACCAGCCACGAGAGCGATCCCACCGCCGTGCCCTGGCGCGAGGCCGGCGTGGACCTGGTGCTGGAGTGCAGCGGTCGCTTCAAGACTTCCGAAACCCTGCAGCCGTACTTCGATCAGGGCGGCGTGCAGCGGGTGGTGGTGGCCTGCCCCGTGAAGGGCGTGATCGCCGGCCATGAAGCGCTGAACATCGTCTACGGCATCAACCATCAGCAGTACGACCCCGAGCGGCACCGCCTGGTCACCGCCGCCTCCTGCACCACCAACTGCCTGGCGCCCGTGGTGAAGGTGGTGCACGAGAGCTTCGGCATCGACCACGGCGCCATCACCACCCTGCACGACGTCACCAACACCCAGGTGGTGGTGGACGCCTACAAGAGCGATCTGCGCCGGGCCCGCTCCTGCAGCCAGAGCCTGATCCCCACCACAACCGGCTCGGCGCGGGCAATCGGCATGATCTTCCCCGAGCTGGAGGGACGCCTCAACGGCCATGCGGTGCGGGTGCCTCTGCTCAATGCCTCCCTCACCGATGCCGTGTTCGAGCTCAGGCGCAGCGTGACCGTGGAGGAGGTGAACGCTGCCTTCGAGGCCGCCGCCAATGGGCCACTGCTGGGCATCCTCGGCTACGAGACCCGGCCGCTGGTCTCGGTCGACTACGTCAACGACGCCCGCAGCGCCATCATCGACGCCGCCTCGACGATGGTCGTCGATGGCACGCAGCTGAAGGTCTACGCCTGGTACGACAACGAGTGGGGCTACAGCTCCCGCATGGCGGACCTGGTGCGCCACATCGCCCTGCTCGACGCACGCTGAGGCAGGGCCATGGGCACCACGTCGATGTCGCCGCTGCGGCAGTACGGGATCGTCACCACCAACTACTGGGCCTTCACCCTCACCGATGGCGCCCTGCGCATGCTGGTGGTGTTCCACTTCCATGCGCTCGGCTACAGCACGCTCGAGATTGCGCTGCTGTTTCTGTTCTATGAACTGTTCGGGGTGCTCACCAACCTCTACGGCGGCTGGCTGGGCGCACGCTTCGGCCTGAGGCTCACCCTCTGGAGCGGCACCCTGCTGCAGGTGGCCGCACTGTTGATGCTGATTCCTGTGGCCGACAGCTGGCCGAAGTGGTGGAGCGTCGCCTATGTGATGGCCGCCCAGGCCCTGAGCGGCATCGCCAAGGACCTCAACAAGATGAGCGCCAAGAGCGCCATCCGCACGGTGGTGCCCGACACCCCGGACGATGCGGCACGCGGCCAGCAGCAGCTGTTCCGCTGGGTCGCGATCCTCACCGGCTCCAAGAACGCCCTCAAGGGCGTGGGCTTCTTCCTGGGGGGCCTGCTGCTCACCACGATCGGCTTCAACAACGCGGTTGCGGCGATGGCAGCCGGACTGCTGCTGGCCTTCGCCGGCACCCTCGGCCTGCCGGCGGATCTGGGCCGCATGAAGCAGAAACCAGCCTTCAGCTCCCTGTTCGCCAAGAGCCGCGCCATCAATCTGCTGGCCCTGGCGCGCTTCTTCCTGTTCGGCGCCCGTGATGTGTGGTTCGTGGTGGCCCTGCCGGTGTTCCTGGAAACCGCCCTCGGCTGGCGGTTCTGGGAGGTGGGCGGCTTCATGGGTCTGTGGGTGATCGGCTACGGGATCGTGCAGGGGGCAGCACCGGCCCTGCGACGCACCTGGGGCGATGGCAGCCCGCCCGGCCCGGCCGCCCTGCAGTTCTGGAGCGCCGTGCTCACGGCGATCCCCGGCCTGATCGCCATCGCCCTGTGGCGGCAGGTGGGCCATCCCGGACTGGCGGTGGTGGTGGGCCTGGCGGTGTTCGCCGTGGTGTTCGCGATGAATTCATCGCTGCACAGCTACATGATCCTGGCCTACACCGATGCGGAATCGGTGAGCCTCAATGTGGGTTTCTATTACATGGCCAATGCCGCCGGCCGGCTGGTGGGCACCCTGCTCTCCGGCGCCATGTTCCTGCTGGGCGGGATGCCGGCCTGCCTGTGGACCTCCACGGTTCTGGTTGCGGCAGCCTGGCTGGTGAGCCAACGACTGCCGCCCGTGCCGAAGCCCCGCTGAACGCGGGGCAGGTGATCAGCGCGGGGCGCCGTTGTACTCCACGTTGACGATGCTGGTCCCATCAGGTGAGATCAGAATCCTGGTCTCGCGGGTGGCGGGCTGGTTGGTGACCTCCCAGCCCGGAGGGCCGCCAAGGAAATCAAACAGATAGCCATTGGGGCCGGCATTGACCATGCAGCTGCCACCACCTTTCTGATGCATGCAGTTAGCGGTGAAGTACTGAGTGAGGCCACCATTGATGCGCTCGGCTTCCATGCGGGCCAGATTGGCCGCACGGATCTGACTGATGTCCATCTGGGCCAGGGCAGGCAGCGCGGCCATGGAGCCTGTGAGGGCAGCGCCGACAGCGGCAGCCCGGATCAAGGTACGGATCATGAACGGATGGGACACACAGGTTTTTCTAGGCAGGCGGTCGATGGTTGTCGACCCAGACCATCCGCCCCTGCAACGCAGCGCAGGCCTGGCGCGTACGCCATAGCGATCCCTCAACAGCCGACGGGCAAAGGAACTGCCTCACCCGGACGGCATTGCAGCCCCATGCCCGGCTCGGCGATCTGCTCCTCGCCGTTGATGACCGCATGGCTCCAGCCCTGGATCAGCAGCAGGTGGTGCTCAAGGGTGTGGAGCAGGGGCTGCCAGCCAGGGCCCCGCTGCCACGACCAGAGGTGCTTGACAACCCACCTCATCAGAGACCGGTAGCCTGTGATGCTTTGCTTAGCGAGCAGCACATTCAGATCCAGGCAGACAATAGCGGAAGCGGTATTAATCCTCACTGAAGCCTGCGTGCTCTGACTACTCTCGGCCTGTACAACCAACGCCATGGCACGCGTTTTCCTTTCTCATTCAAGTCGCGACAACGAATCCGCAGCCCGCATGAAGGCCTGGCTGATTGAGCAAGGTTTTGACGTGCCTTTCCTCGACTTTGATAAACACGCCGGCATTCCTCCAGGCGCCAACTGGGAGCAGACGCTCTATCGCGAAATCGAGCGTTCACAGGCTCTGCTGATCATACAGACTGCCAACTGGAGTGCATCCCGCTGGTGCTTTGCCGAGTTCACACAGGCCCGTGCACTGGGCAAGCCGATCTTCCAGGTGATCGAGACGGCAGATGCAGATCCCGGCGACAAGATCGCACGGGATCTGCAGGTGCTGGACCTGCGTCGCAATCGCGAGGCCGGCCTGCAGCAGCTCAGCGAACAACTGACTGCCCTGGCCCTGAGCGCCCAGGGGGGCATGGCCTGGGACAAAAGCCGGCCGCCCTACCCCGGTCTGCTCACCTTCGAACAGGAGGACGCCCCGGTCTATTTCGGCCGGGACGAGGGAATCCGCCACCTGATCGAGCGCCTTACCGCACGCCGCACCCTCGGGCTGACGCGCTTGCTGGTGCTGCTCGGGGCCTCCGGCTCCGGCAAATCGTCGCTGCTCCGGGCCGGCGTGCTGCCACGCCTGCGGCGAGCCGGCAGAGGTTGGCTGGTGGTGCCACCCTTCCGCCCCCAGAACCAGCCCTGCCAGGAACTGGCGCAGGTGCTGGCCCTGGCGAGCGACCGGCCGACGCAGTGGCGCGACCTGCACCAGTCGCTCCTGCTGGCGGACCAGAACGGCAGCCTTCCGGCACTGCTCAGTGAGATCGGCAGCGACCTGCGCATGGCGGCGGGGTCCAACGACGCCCAGATCCTGCTGCCGATCGATCAGGCCGAAGAATTGTTCAGCAGCCAGGACCATCAGGAGGTCCGGCGCTTCTACCGGATTCTCTCGGCCGCCATGGCCGGCGACCTGCCCTTTCTGGCGGTGATGACGTTGCGCTCGGACTTCCTCGGCCGGCTGCAGGCGGCCAGCGCCGATGGCCTCAGCGCCCGGTTCGAGGAGGTGCGGCGCCTGACCCTTGCCCACTACCGGGCTCTCGGCGATAGCCGGGCCCATCTCTCCCCCCTCGAGAATGCAGTCAGCGTCCGCGCCGATGCGGTGCTGGAGGCGCTGCAACCAAGCCAGGACCAGCGCCGGGCCCTGCGGGAAGCCTTCGTGCCGGCGATGGTGCGCCTCGAACAGGGTGATTACGTGCGGCGCCCTGCCGCCTGGGACGCGCTGCCCCGTCCGGCCTGGCCGCTGCTGGAACAACTGGTGAACGCCCGGCTGCTGATCACACGCCAGCAGGAGGAGCAGCGGCTGGTGGAGGTGGCGCATGAAGCCCTGCTGCGCAAGTGGCCGCTGCTACGGGGCTGGCTGGATGAGGACCGGGAATTTCTGATCGGCAGCCAGCAACTGGAACTGGACCTGCAGGACTGGCAGCGGGCCCCGGAGGCACAGCGGGACGCCGCGCTGCTCACCGGTCTGAAGCTGCAGCGGGCCAAAGCCTGGCTGGCGGAACGGCCGCGGCAACTCAGCCCGGAGCTGCGCGCCTTCGTGCAGGCCAGCGCCGCACGGGCCGATGCCCTGCAACGGCGCAGCCGACGGCAGCGCCGGCTGTTGATCGGCGGCCTGAGCAGCCTGTGCAGCGTGGCGTTGGTGAGCGGCGGGATCGCCTGGTGGCGGGAAGGGCAAGCCCGGGCCGGCGACTACTCCAGCAGAGCCGAATTACTGCTCGAAAGCGATCCGATCAACAGCATGATCTACGCCCTGGCGGCCATTGATCACGTCTCACCATCGGAAGCCTTCGAAACCGGCCAGACCCTTGCGGCCGCAACAGGCCGCAACAGGCAGGTCGCCTCCATCCCGACCGGACAGGGAGCGGTACTGACCCTGCTTGCGCTGCGCAATGGCGAGGTGGTGAGTGGCGGGCAGGACGGCAGCCTGCGGCGCTGGCGCAATCGCCAGCCCGTCGGCGAAGCGATCCCGACGGGACAGGGTCGGGTGCGCAGTCTGCTCCAGTTGCGCAATGGTGATCTGATCAGCGGTGGCGAAGACGGCACATTGCGGCGGTGGCGGGACGGCCAGGCGATCGGTGCCGCAATCCGGACAGGGCAGACCAGCATCTGGAGCCTGCTCGAACTGAGCAACGGTGAATGGATCAGCGGCGGAGCCGATGGGAGCCTGCGGCGCTGGCGCGATGGTCAACCGATTGGCCAGGCGATTCCCACAGGGCAGGGCGGGATCCGCGCGCTGGTGGAAGTGAACAGCAACGACGTGGTCAGCGCTGGAGAGGACGGCAGCCTGCGGCGCTGGCACGACGGACGCCCCACAGGGACACCGATGATCACGGGCCAAGGCAAGGTGAACTGCCTGATCAGGCTGGTCAACGGCGAACTGATCAGTGGTGGCAGCGATGGCAGCCTGCGGCGCTGGCGGGAAGGGAGAGCCGTGGGTGGCCCGATGCCCAGCGGCCAGGGGTCCCTGCACAGCGTGATCGAGCTGGACAACGGTGAACTGGTGAGCGGCGGCAGTGACGGCACGCTGCGCCGCTGGCGCAATGGCCGCGAGGCGGGGCCAGCCGTCGCCACGGGTCAGCACCAGGTGCTCAGCCTGGTCGATC
>RFPK01000291.1 GCA_009926195.1 Synechococcaceae bacterium WB4_1_0192
GAGCAGGAACTCAGCCTGGCGATCAGGCCGGCCCCGGGACCGGAGCGCACCAGGGTGTTGATGCCCACCACCTCGCCACGGGCATTGATCAGCGGGCCGCCTGAATTGCCCGGATTGATGGCCGCGTCGGTCTGGATCAGATCAAGGCGCTTGTCGGAGAAGCCGAGGCTGGTGATGTTGCGGTGCAGGCTGCTGACGATGCCGAGGGTCACCGTGCGCTCCAGGCCGTAGGGGGTGCCGAGGGCAATCGCCCAGTCGCCCACCTCCAGGGCCTCGGAATCGCCCAGGGGTGCGGCCTTGAGGCCGGAGCCGGCAGCGATGCGCACCACCGCCAGATCCGTGACCGGGTCGGTGCCGAGCACGCTGCCCTCGAGATCGCGTCCATCGGCGAGGGTCACCTCGACGCGATCGGCCCCATCAACCACATGGGCATTGGTGAGCACCAGCCCCTGGCCGTCGATCACCAGGCCCGACCCCTGGCCGCGCTCGCGGGAACTGGGCAGCTGATCACCGAACAGCTCCCGCATCAACGGATCGCTGAACACCGGATCCAGGCCCGCGCGGGGCACGGAGCGCTCGGTGTCGATCCGCACCACGGACGGCGCCACCCGCCTGACGGCGGTTGAGACGAAGCTGTTGGCCTGGGGCAGGGCAGCATCCGCCCAGGCAGGGGCGGCAAGGCCCAGCAGGACCACCATCAGCAGCAGGGCGATCAGACGACGCACGGCGGTCAGCGGCGAGGGCGCTCGAACGCTAGTCAGCGTCGAGCGGCGGCCAACGCAGCAGCCGGGTGCGGATCACACCCGTGGCCCCGAGCTCCAGCAGGCGGCCTCCGGGCCAGTCGGGGCGGCCGAGCGGGCAGGGCTGCACGGCGTTGAACGCGGCCAGGGTGGAGGGGCAGCCCCACAGGAGCAGCGGAGCACCGCCAGCGGGACGATCCAGGCCCCCCTGCCAGTGCTGGTGAATGTGGCCGAACACCACGCCACGCACCCGTTCGCTGGCCAGCAGGAGCTCCAGCAGGCGTTCGGGCCGCTGCAGAGCCAGGGCATCGAGCGCGGAACCGCTGCCGAGCAGCACCGGTGGATGATGCAAGCCCACCAACAGCGGCCCCTCGCCGCTGGCCAGCTGGCGCGCCAACCAGGCCAGCTGGCCAGGCTCAATCCAACCCTCCACAGCCGCGGGGCGATGGGTGCTGAGCAGCAGCAGATCCCAGGGCCCCAGGGGCACCAGGGCCGGCGCCAGCGCCGCCCCGCTGCGAGCGAGCACCGCCTGCAGCAGGGCCGGATGGTCGTGATTGCCGGGCAGCAACGCCACCGGGATGCCGGCCGGGGCCACCGAGGCGGCCAGAAATCGCCGCAACTGCACGTAGCCCCCCCAGCTCTCGTCCTGGCAGAGATCGCCGCTGATCAGCAGCAGATCCGGTGGGGCCGCAAGCTGCGCCAGGGCCTGATGCCAGCCGTGGTGAAGCTGGGCCAGGGGGTCCCGACCGCGACAGCGGCCGCGGGGATCCGCGAGCAGATGGGGGTCGCTCAGTTGCAGGACGCGCATCGCCGGCCAGGGGCAGGGGGCACTGGCATTAAGTTGCCCGTTCCGCGCATCGTTGGCATGGCTGCGATCCCCCCCGGCACTCGGCAACGCTGCAGCCTCTGCAACGTGGAGATCCAGGGCATGGCCGGCGGGGTGGACATGGTGCACTTCAGCTGCGGCGGCCCCTCCACGCGCTCGAAACTGTGGGCACGGGTCTGCCAGTACCTGCGCACCGATGAGCAGAAGGCCCAGTGCCTGAATCAGGACGCTGGCCTGCGTGGCGAGATCCAGCCAGGTGACAGCTACATGGAACCGCCGGCCGTGGATCTGACCAGCCTGTAGGCAGGCGCCGGGCGATCGGGTACGGTCAGGACATGCCCGGCGGGCATCACCCTGAGCGGATCGTGACCAAGCGGTGGCATCAGCGCCGCAGAGTCCACGGTTCCGATCGGGAGGCAGATTCACTGCAGGTGCCGGACGGGCGTTCCGTCCCTCTGCAGCCCTCCGCGCCTTGCCGCATCCCCTGATCCCCGACATCCAAGCCCTGGCCGACCAGGTGGCGGACGACGCCGGATTCCGGATCTGTGGCGTGCATCTGCTCAGCCATCGCATTCCGATGACCCTGCAGGTTCAGCTGCGGCTGGCGGATGGCGGCGACGTGAGCCTCGACCAATGCGCGGTCTTCAGCAACCTGTTCGGCGACGCCCTTGAGGGCAGTGGCCTGCTGCAGGAGGCCTATGTTCTGGAGATCAGCAGCCCCGGCATCGGCGAGCAGCTGAACGACGACCGCGACTTCCGCAGTTTCCGCGGATTTCCGGTGAGCATCCGCTACCGCGAGGCGAAGAGCGGAGCCGAAACGGAGCGGGACGGCCTGCTGCTCGAGCGCAGCGACACCGACGTGCATCTCAACGTGCGCGGCCGCACCGTCCGGCTGGCGCGTCCTTACCGCAATTCTGCTGCGATTCTGAAATACGCCACGGAATTCTACCGAAGCCGGG
>RFPK01000292.1 GCA_009926195.1 Synechococcaceae bacterium WB4_1_0192
CCTATTGATGACAGCTCGGTTCGGTTTTGCGATTCAAATTCCATAGGTAACTTATGTGTTTAAAATAATACAGGCTTGTTCAACCGGACCATCTATGGGCGGATGCCATTTACAAAGTTTAAGCTGAATGGATTGGGCCATTACAAAGCGTTTTTTTAAAGATTCAAACATCTTACAGGCAACGGTTTCGATAAGTTTTTGACGTTGCAGCATCACCGTTTTGCAAATATCAAAAACCTCGCCATAATCAATAGTATCCTCTAACGAATCGTTGTGTGCAGCAGTTTTAATGTCAAATACAAATTCTACACAAACGGTATAGGTGGTGCCAATGACAGCCTCTTCGGGTAAACAGCCATGAAAGCCATGAAACTGCATGTTTTTAATGGCAATGCGTGAAGTCATTTGCTGAAATCTAAACCGTCTTGGTTACCGCCTTGGCCTTCACCCATGGAGCGTAATTGTTTTGCCTTTTTAAAAATGGAAGCATCCATTTTACCAAAAATATAACTTATGCTAAGTCTAAAGAACCGGGCTTCGCGCCGGCGGCGGGCGCCGTGGGGGAATACAACGGCAAGTTCATGACCTCCCAGTTCGTGCTGCGCGGCAGCTGTTTCCTGACGCCGGCTGGTCACGCCCGGCTGACGTATCGCAATTTCTATCCACCGGCGAGCCGCTGGATGGCCAGTGGTCTGCGCCTGGCCCGCGATGTCTGAGCTGCTGGATCTGCATCCCGCCCCGGCCGACGTGCACCGACTGGTGATCGAGGGGCTCAGCCGCACGCCAAAGCAGCTGCCCGCCTGGTTCCTCTACGACGCAGAGGGCTCACGCCTGTTCGATCGCATCTGCGAGCAGCCGGAATACAGCCTCACCGTCACCGAAACGGCCCTGCTGGAGCGGCAGGCGGCGGCGATCGCCACCGCCCTCGGGCGCGGCACCCTGGTGGAATTCGGCGCCGGCAGCGCCCGCAAGGTGAGCCCGCTGCTGGCGGCGCTGGAGTGCGCCGGACTGGAGCCGGCCTACGTGGCTCTCGACATCAGTGCCGAGCACCTGAGCGCGGCGTGCGGGCGGCTGCAGCAGCGCCACCCGACCGTGCCGATCCTGGGCATCTGCTGCGACTACAGCGAACTGGACGCGTTGCCGGACCACCCGCTGCTCAGCGGGACCGCCCATCTGGGTTTTTTCCCCGGCAGCTCCCTGGGCAACTTCACCATGATCGAGGCGGAGCGGCTGCTGACGCAGTTCCGCCGGCTGCTGGGGCCAGGCGGCAAGCTACTGATCGGCATCGACCAGCCCAAGCCGGTGCAGCGCCTGGAGGCGGCCTACAACGACGCGGCCGGCTTCTCAGCCGCCTTCGCCCACAACCTGCTCACACGCCTGAACCGCGACCTGGCCGGCACGTTCGAGCTGGAGCGGTTTCGCTACGAAGCGCGGTGGATTGCCGAGGCCAGCCACATCGAAATGGCCCTGGTCGCTGACCAGGCCCAGACGGTGCATGTCGCCGGCCACGACTGGCGCTTTGGCGCGGGCGAACGGCTGATCACCGAAACCAGCGCCAAGTACGGCCCGGACGACTTCCTGGCGCTGGCGGCGAAGGCCGGCTGGCGAGGCGCCGGTCGCTGGAGCGACCCGGCAGAGGATCTCAGCCTGCACCTGCTGGTCCAGGCAGACTCGGACGCGTGACCCCCGCCGCAGCCACAGCCATGTCGAGAGAGGAGCAACGCCGGGCCGTGCGCGCCATGCGCGAAGGATTGATCGCCGAACTGGAGACCCTCTACGGAGCGGCCTTCGAGAAGCTGGCCAGCCAGGACCTCGGGGAAGGCGGCATCGCCAGGCTCACGCAGCTCTTGCTGCGCTCCCGCGAGGCAGCGATCACGCCCCTGCAGGAGGAGATCGAGGCGCCCCTGATCACCCGCGCCCCGCAGCAACCGGCGTGAGCAGCCCTGCAGCGGATGGGAGCGGCGGCGGCTGGTTTGAGCAGCTGGAGGCCAGGCTCGATCAGCAGCTGGAAGCCTTTCTGCGGGCCAACCCGGCTCAGGAGGCACTCCTGCAGGATCAGGAACAGCACGAGCGCAGCCAGCGGCTGCGGCAACGTCGGCAGGAGCTGAGCCAGCAGGCGGATACCCTGCGGGCCGAACTGCTGCAGCAGGCGGCCACAATCCAGCAGTGGCAGGGGCGGGTTCAACGGGCGCAGCAGGCCGGGGCCGGCGATCTGGCCTCCCGAGCCGAAGCCCATGTGGCGGCGTTGATGGAGCAAGGCCGGCAGCGCTGGCAGCTGCTGGAGGCCCTGGGCCAGGCCTACGCCGAACTCGAACTCACGCTGCAACAGGATCAGCAGCGCCAGCAGGCCTCAACGGCAACCGGCGCAGGCGGCCACACCACCGGGTCCAAGTCCGGAACACCATCGACACCAGACCTGGAGCAGGCCTGGGCGCGGTTCGAGGCCGAGCAGGAACTGGAAGTGCTGCGCCGCCGCCAGCGGAGCTGATCAGCGATGGGCGTCCTGCTGTTGAAGCTGCTG
>RFPK01000293.1 GCA_009926195.1 Synechococcaceae bacterium WB4_1_0192
CGGGCTGCCATCGTCATGCGGCAGTGGTTCGAGGCTGGCGGTGAAGGCCTCGCTCAGCCCGAGATCGTGCAGGAACTCCTGAATGTCCCGCACGTGGGACGCAAACGCCGCGCCGCGGGCGGCCCAGGCCGGTCGGTCGGCCAGGATCCGGTCGTAGTGGCGCAGGGTGTGGCCGCAGCCGGAGGCGGCCACCAGCACCGCATCGAGGGGCTCCGGGCCTGCCGCCTTGCCGGGCCCCACCACGGCATCGAAGCTGTCGATCAGGGCGCAGGCCAGGGTTTCGGTCTGGGCCAGTTCGCCCTGGTGGTGCGTCACGGCGCCGCAGCAGCCCTGGGCCGGTGGAATCACCACCTCGATGCCGTTGGCGCTGAGCACGCGCATGGCCGCGGCGTTCACGGCCGGGTCGAACAGGCGTTGCACACAGCCGAGCACCAGGCCCACCCGGGCGCGCCGCTCCCCCTGGGCCGGCACCACCAGGGGCAGGCCATCGCCGAAGGCTTCCGGGGCCAGGGGCGGGAGCAGCTGCTCCATCGCCTGCAGCTGGGGTCCGAGCAGCCGGGTCAGGCCGCTGCGGCGGGCCAGGGCCTGCAGGGGCGTGCCGGCGTAGAGGCGCAGCGGCGCCAGGGCTGCCCGCAGCCGCGCCGGGTAGGGCAGCAGGGAGAACAACAGGCGGCGGAAGGCGCGCTGGGCGGGGCTGCGCAGCTCCGGCGCATTCAGCTGTGGCCGTGTGGCTTCGATCAGTTCGTCGTAGCGCACTCCCGAGGGGCAGGCCGTGACGCAGGCGAAGCAGCCCAGGCAGCTGTCGAAATGGCTCGCCACCGTTGCATCGAGCTCCAGCTCACCGGCCTCGATCGCCTTGAGGGTGTGGATCCGGCCCCGCGGCGAATCCATCTCCGTGCCCAGCACCCGGAAGCTGGCGCAGGTGGGCAGGCAGAAGCCGCAGTGCACGCAGGGATCGGTCGGGGCGCTCACGCGAGCCTGGATGTCTCTGCGGGCAGTCTGGCCCCAGGGGTCGGCATCCAGTGGCGGCGCTGGGACAGGCCATGCCAGCCTTCGGGCGCATGCCCCCTGGATCCGGTCATGGTGCGCCTGGCCCCTTGCCTGCCTGTGCTGCTGTTGATCGCGCTCATGGCACCGCTCGCGCCGCACGATCCTGCGGCTGCCCAGTCGCCGCAGTCGCAGCCGGCAGCGGGTGCACCTGTCCTGGCTGATCAGACGCTCACCTGGGCGCAGCAGCTGCTGCGTGAATCGATGCTCGTGGGAGCTCCCGGCAACCGGGAGAAATGGCAGGACGTGCTGCGTCTCACCACGGCCGTTCTGCAGCAGCAGGGGCTCAGTACCGCCCAGCGCGCCCAGGCGTTGGCCTTGCGGGCCCGGGCCCGCAATCGCCTGGGTGAGCGGGATGGTGCCTGGCAGGACGTCCGCCAGGCGCTGCGGTTGATGCCCAGCAACTACGACGCCCTGTTGTCACGAGGCAATCTGCAGTCCGATCCGGAGGCGATCGCTTCGTACAGCGAGGCGATCCGGGTCCGCTCCGGTGATTTCCTGGCCTACATGAATCGGTCGATGGCCCGGCTGGCTCTCGATCAGGCCAAGACTGCCCTGGCCGATGCCGATTGGGCCGTGTCCCTGGCGCCCCAGGTGGCCGATGTGTATGTCACCAGGGCGATGATCCGCGGCGCTCTGGGTGATGAAACCGGTGCCGTCGCTGATGCCAGCCGCGCCCTGGCCCTGTCGCCGCGCGATCACGAGGCCTATGACGTCCGCGGGTTCGCCAGAACGGGGCTCGGTGATTTCCCCGCCGCTCTGGCCGATCTCGATGCGGCCCTGCGGCTCTGGCCCGATTTCACCAATGCACGCAACAACCGCTGCTGGCTGAACTACCGCTGGGGCCGTTACGCAGCGGCCCTGCCGGACTGCGACCGGGCCCTGGCGCTGGATCCCGAGTTCCGCGATGCCTATGACAGCCGCGGGCGCGTGCGCCTGGCCCTCGGTGATGTCGCCGGTGGTTGCCGCGATCTGCGCCGTTCGCTGCAGCTCGGCAACCCGGAAACCCGCCGCGATTTCGCCGGTCCCCTCGGCCGGACCTGCGCTGGGGGCCACTGACCTTCAGGCGCAGGTCCGGCCCGCTCAGCGGGGCCTGTTCAGCCGCCGAAGTGGCGGATCACCGCGTCGGCGAAGCCGCTGCAGCTCACCGGCTCCACCGGCGGCTCCATCAGCCGGGCCAGGTCGTAGGTGACCTCCTGGTTGGCGATGGCGGCGCTGAGGCCGGCGGTGATCAGGTCTGCCGCCTCCTGCCAGCCCATGTATTCGAGCATCATCACGCCGCTGAGGATCACCGAGCCGGGGTTGATGCGATCGAGGCCGGCGTGCTTCGGCGCGGTGCCGTGGGTGGCCTCGAAGATGGCGGCGCTGTCGCCGATGTTGGCGCCGGGAGCCATCCCCAGGCCGCCCACCACGGCGGCTGCCGCATCGGAGATGTAGTCGCCGTTGAGGTTGAGGGTGGCCAGGATCGAATAGT
>RFPK01000294.1 GCA_009926195.1 Synechococcaceae bacterium WB4_1_0192
CGGCGGCGGCGGCTTCCGGGAAGGCCTTCTCCATGGCCATCCCCACCCGGGCCTGGAGTTGCTGGAAAACCTGGAGCATCGCGGCCGGCGGCTGGTGGCCGATGTGGTGCTGGAGGGCATGGAGCGGGAGCTGGGGCTGGCGGCCTGAGGGCGGTCGGCCGCGCCCTGAGGGGGGATGATCAGGCGATCAGACCCACCAGCCGCCGGCCGCGATGCTCCAGGTTTTCCAGCAACTCCAGGCCCGGGTGGGGATGGCCATGGAGAAGGCCTTCCCGGAAGCCGCCGCCGCCGCCCGGGCGTCAGGCCAGCCGCTCGATCCCCAGCTGGCGCCCGCCAGCAAGCCGGAGTTCGGCGACGTCCAGGCCAACGGTGCCCTGGCCCTGGCCAAACCGCTGCAGCAAAAACCCCGGGCCATCGCCGAGGCGATCGTGGCGCAGCTGCAGGCCGATCCGGACTTCACGGCCCTCTGCCTGGAGCCCCAGATCGCCGGCCCCGGCTTCATCAACCTCACCGTCAGGCCCGAGCGGCTGGCGGCGGAGGTGGCGTCGCGCCTCGGCGACCCGCGCCTGGGGGTGCCGGAGGTGGCGGCCTCGGCGCCCGTGGTGGTGGATTTCTCCAGCCCCAACATCGCCAAGGAGATGCATGTGGGGCATCTGCGCTCCACGATCATTGGCGACTCACTGGCGCGGGTGCTGGAGTTCCGCGGCCATCCGGTGCTGCGGCTCAACCATGTGGGCGACTGGGGCACCCAGTTCGGGATGCTGATCACCCACCTCAAGCAGGTGGCACCGGAGGCGCTGAACACCGCCGATGCGGTGGATCTGGGCGACCTGGTGGCCTTCTACCGCCAGGCCAAGGCCCGCTTCGACGACGACGAGGCCTTCCAGACCACCAGCCGCGAGGAGGTGGTGAAGCTGCAGAGTGGTGATCCGGTGTCGCTCAAGGCCTGGGGGCTGCTCTGCGATCAGAGCCGCCGCGAGTTCCAGAAGATCTACGACCGGCTCGACATCCGCCTGAGCGAGCGCGGTGAATCCTTCTACAACCCCTATCTGGCGGGCGTGGTGGCCGATCTGCAGGCCTGCGGCCTGCTCGTCACCGACGACGGCGCCGGGTGCGTGTTTCTGGAGGGGGTGAGCGGCAAGGACGGCAAGCCCCTGCCCCTGATCGTGCAGAAGAGCGATGGCGGCTTCAACTACGCCACCACCGATCTGGCGGCGATTCGCTATCGCTTCGGCGCCGCACCCGAGGGCGATGGCGCCCGCCGCGTGATCTACGTGACCGATGCCGGCCAGGCCAGCCACTTCGCCGGCGTGTTCCAGGTGGCCCGCCGCGCCGGCTGGATTCCCGAGGGCGGGCGGCTGGAGCACGTGCCCTTCGGCCTGGTGCAGGGGGAGGACGGCAAGAAGCTCAAGACCCGCGCCGGTGACACCGTGCGCCTGCGCGACCTGCTCGATGAGGCGGTGGAGCGCGCCGAGGCCGACCTGCGCCGCCGCCTGCAGGAGGAGGAGCGCACGGAAGACGAGGCCTTCATCCAGCACGTGGCCAGCACCGTGGGCCTGGCGGCCGTCAAGTACGCCGACCTCAGCCAGAACCGGATCACCAACTACCAGTTCAGCTTCGATCGGATGCTGGCGCTGCAGGGCAACACGGCGCCCTATCTGCTCTATGCCGTGGTGCGCATCGCCGGCATCGCCCGCAAGGGCGGTGAGCTGGGTGCTGCGTTCAGCGCCGCCTCCAGCGCCGACGCCCTGCAGTTCAGCGAGCCCCAGGAGTGGGCGCTGGTGCGCGAACTGCTGAAGTTCGATGCGGTGATCGCCGAGGTGGAGGAGGAGCTGCTGCCCAACCGTCTCTGCACCTACCTGTTCGAACTGAGCCAGGTGTTCAACCGCTTCTACGACCAGGTGCCGGTGCTCAAGGCCGATGGCCCCGCCCGCAGCTCGCGCCTGGCCCTCTGTCGCCTCACCGCCGATACCCTCAAGCTGGGCCTGGGGCTGCTGGGCATCCCGACCCTGGAGCGGATGTGAAGGCTCTTCGCCGCTAGCGTGAGGGGCGACGCTTCCTCACGACGGCTGTGACCGCCTCACTGCACGAGCGTGACTTCTACGGCTGGGTGCAGCAGCAGTGCGCCGCTCTGCGCGAGCACAACAGCGGTCAGCTCGATTGGGATGGGCTGCAGGAGGAACTGGAGGCCTTGGGGCGACAGGAATATCGTGAGCTCGTGAGCCGACTGGCGGTGCTGTTGGGGCATCTCCTCAAGTGGCAGTTTCAGCCGGAACGCCGCTCCCGCAGCTGGTTTCTGAGCATCCGTGAGCAGCGCCGGGCGATTGCACGGCTGCTGGCACAGAACCCCAGCCTGCGTGTCAGGGCCGCTGATGCGGTCAGCGATGGTTTTGAAGCCGGGGTGGACCTGGTGTTGCGTGAAACGGATCTGAGCCTGCGCGTGCTGCCGGCGTGCTCGGCCTGGAGCCTTGACCAGGCCCTCGACCCCGGCATGCTCTGCGATACCCGTG
>RFPK01000295.1 GCA_009926195.1 Synechococcaceae bacterium WB4_1_0192
CGAGCGTGACCGTCTTGCGGCGGAGCTGCTGCTCGATCGTGGCTTCCAACTGATGGGCCCTGTGTTCACGACGGGCCTGCTGAAGCAGGCGCAGGAAGCTGCTGCCCAGGGGAAGCACCAGTAAAGCGGTGAGGACGACGCTGGTGAGGCCGAGCCGATTGCTGAACAGCCGGCGCCGGTAGGCCTTCTCGAGGGCAGCCAGCGCCGCCATCGCACCAACCACGATCCCGAGCAGATTGGTGGCGAACAACAGCAGGGCTCCCTGGGCGAGCGGCCAGGAGGAGGAGGCCAGCAGAATCCCCACAACGCACATCGGCGGCACCAGCGCCACGGCGATTGCCAGGCCAGCCAGCGCCGAGATCGCCTCCTTGCGCAGCTTGGCGTACATCGCCACCGCACCCGCCACCAGGGCCACGACCAGATCCAGCACGTTTGGGCTGGTGCGGTTGATCACCTCAGTGCCGAACTCCGGCAGGGCCACCAGCGCACTGACGCCCATCGCCAACAGAACGCAGATCGCGACCCCCAGCAGCAGGGTGCGCAATGCCCGCAGAAACATCGTCAGGCGGCCCCTGAGAATCTCAAAGGCCATCGCCTGCAGCGGCAGGATCCAGGGGGCCACCACCATCGCGCCGATCACCACACCGGGGCTGTCAGCCAGCAGCCCAAGGGTGGCGATCAGCGTCGCCCCCACCGTGAGCACAACGAACACCTGGCTGAAACGGCCTTCCTGCTCGAACTCCAGGCGCAGGACCTCGAGCCTGGTCTGATCGCCGGCAGAAGCGCTGGTCTCCACGGTGATGTCCCCCGCGATCGTCCACAACCAACACGATCCTGCCCATGGAATGGTCAACTGACTCACGTGCGAAAGCGGCCCTGACAAGGCTGCACCCTGCGGACAGGGGGCCAGTCACACCGGGGGTTGTGCTGACTGCCCTGACAAGTCACAACCGATGACGATGGCTTGTTCGTCTGGAGTGTGATCTGCAAGCTGAAAATCGAGCTGGAACAGCGCCTCGATGCAACCACCGGTGCTGGTGGATCGCCCGAATCCGATCGATCTGATGCTCGCCCAGGAGGAGAGCCGGCTGGATTGGCTTCTGCCCGTGCGCCACAGCCGCATGGCGGTGAGTGCGTTCACGTTCTTTCGGGGTACGGCGGTAGTGATGGCGGCCGACCTGGCCCGCCAACCCCACTCCGGGGTGATGGTGCAGCTCTGTGGTGATGCCCATCTATTGAACTTCGGCTTCTACGCCTCTCCGGAGCGGCACCTGCTCTTTGACCTCAACGATTTCGATGAAACCCATCCCGGCCCGTTCGAGTGGGATGTGCAGCGGCTCGCGGGCAGCATGGTTCTTGCGGCTCGTGATCTCAATCTCAGCGTCAAGCAGCAGGAAAAGGTGTGTCGCCGCACGGTTCGCGCCTATGCCAAGGCCATGGCGCAATTTGCCGCCATGCCGGTGATGGAGATGTGGGTGATGCAGCTGGATCTTGTGGATTTGATTGAGGAAGCCGAGAGCAAAATCCTGAAACGCCATGTTCAGTCTTTGGCGGCCCGGGCACAACAGCGCAACAGCCGCCAGGCCGTGAGCAAGCTCTGCGAAAAGGATCTCTCAGGCGAGCTGCGCTTTCGCCATGATCCGCCGCTGATCTTCAGATTTTCTGAGTTTCAGGGCAAATGGCTTGATGACGGCCTGTCGTGGCAGCAGTGGCATGAGCAGGCATTTCAGCTCTACCTGGACAACATTCGCCCTGAATTACGTACATTGCTTTCCAATTTCCAACACATTGATTCGGCATTCAAGGCCGTTGGTATTGGCTCGGTGGGCATGCGCTGTGCGGTTGGCCTCTGGATGGATCAACGCGGCCAGGAGATGTTGGTGTTTCAGGGCAAGCAGGCGCAACCCTCTGTATTGGCGCCCTACGTGAACCTGCCTGTCCCTGACCATCAGGGGCAGCGTGTCGTGCAGGGGCAGCGATTGATGCAAACCGCCAGTGATCCCTTCCTCGGCTGGACCAGCACACCCGCTGGCAATCACTACTACTGGCGTCAGTTCCGCGACTGGAAACTCTCCGTGGATGTGTCGCTCCTCGATGCCGAGGGACTCTCGGAGTACGGCCAGCTCTGCGCGTGGACCCTGGCCAAGGCCCATGCCCGCAGCGGCGATCGAGGGGCGATCTGTGAAGCCATCGGATCGTCCAAAGCCTTCGCTGGCACCGTGCTGGAACAGGCGTTGGGCCATGCCGATCAAGCCCAGCTCGATCATCAATCGCTCCTGAGCCGAATCGCCAGGGGCGAGATCTCAACGAGTGCTGTCTTCTGAGGCTGGCGAGACCACCAGGCAAGGGCTGGGGCAGAGTTGGGCAAACGCGTGACGCCCCATGCGCAGCTCCCTGGCCATTGCCTCTGCCACCACCACTGCCACTGCCCTGATCGCCCTGGCTGCTCCGGCTGGTGTGCAGGCGATCAGCCTCGATCAGGCCTGTCAGACGTTCGC